>NZ_JBHVDM010000042.1:0-55110 GCF_042802775.1 Nocardia sp. NPDC057455
CCAGGCCCACCCCGGCCGCGGGCGCGGGCGGGGGCGGGCCGGTGCTTGTCAGGCACCGGCACGCCCGGCACTTACTTCTGGTTGAGGTCGCGGCGGGCGGCGACCTTGGAGGACAGGCCGTGGATCTGCACGAAGCCCTTGGCCAGCGACTGGTCGAAGGTGTCGCCCTCGTCGTAGGTGGCCAGGTTGAAGTCGTAGAGCGACTGCTCCGAGCGGCGGCCGTTGACCACGGCGGAGCCGCCGTGCAGGACCATCCGGATATCGCCGGAGACGTGCTGCTGGGTGTCGCCGATGAAGGCGTCCAGCGCCCGCTTGAGCGGGGAGAACCACAGTCCGTCGTAGGCCAGCTCGCCCCAGCGCTGCTCGACCTGGCGCTTGTAGCGACCCAGCTCGCGCTCGATGGTGACATGCTCGAGCGCCTGGTGCGCCGTGATCAGCGCGAGGGCGCCGGGCGCCTCGTAGATCTCGCGGCTCTTGATGCCGACCAGGCGGTCCTCGACCATGTCCAGCCGGCCCGCGCCCTGGCGGCCCGCACGCTTGTTCAGTTCGACGATCGCCTCCAGCACGCTGACCTGGCGCCCGTCGATGGCCACCGGCACGCCCTTGTCGAAGGTGACGATCAGTTCGTCCGGAGCCTCGAAGTTGACGGTGGGGTCGGAGGTGTAGTCGTAGACGTCCTTGGTCGGGGCGTTCCACAGGTCCTCGAGGAACCCGGTCTCGACCGCGCGGCCCCAGACGTTCTGGTCGATGGAGAACGGCGACTTCTTGGTGACGTTGATCGGCAGCGAGTTCTCCTCGGCGAAGGCGATGGCCTTCTCCCGGGTCCACGCGTAGTCGCGGACCGGGGCGATCACGTTGAGGTCGGGTGCGAGCGCGCCGATGCCGACCTCGAAACGGACCTGGTCGTTGCCCTTACCCGTGCAGCCGTGCGCGACGGTGCTCGCGCCGTGGAACTTCGCGGCCTCGACCAGATGCTTGACGATGAGCGGGCGGCTGATCGCCGACACCAGCGGGTACTGGCCCATGTACAGCGCGTTGGCCTGGATGGTGGGCAGGCAGTACTGGTCGGCGAACTCGTCGCGGGCGTCGATCACGATCGCCTCGACAGCGCCGCAGTCCAGGGCGCGCTGGCGCACCACGTTCATGTCCTCGCCGCCCTGGCCGAGGTCGATGGCCACGGCCACCACTTCGGCGCCGGTCTCCTTCCCGATCCAGCTGATCGCGACGGAGGTGTCCAGCCCACCGGAGTAGGCGAGTACGACGCGCTCGGACATGTTCGTGTGCTCCTCGATGTTTCGGTGCTCGTCTGCGTGATACGGACCGGCTTCCCGCCACAGCGGCCCGCACGTCCTACAAATGATTATGCACGACGATGCAAGCCCATTCATAATCGGGTGGACGTCGCCCTGTGCTGGGACAACGGCTCCGTCTACACCCTCGCACAGACACCGGCTTCTGTGCTCGCGGCGCATACCCGCAGGCGGAAAGAAGCGGGGACCGCGCGCCCCCGCCGCTCGTCGGCGCCCGGGAAATACAGGCCGAGCGAGCCGCGCATCGGACCGCCCATCGCGGCTGCGCGACTGAAGCGAGTGGCCCAAAGCGCTCGGCTCAGGCTAATTGTTCGATCTTCGCGGCTACTTCGGCCCCGGTCAGCGGCTCGCGGGCGAAGACGGCGATGGTGTCGTCGCCCGCGATGGTTCCCACGATGTACGGCAGGGCCGCGCGGTCGAGGGCACTGGCCAGGTAGTGCGCCGCCCCCGGCGGAGTGCGCAGGACCGCGATGTTGCCGCTGGCGTCGGTGGAGACCAGCAGATCGCCGAGCAGCTTGGACAACCGGTCGGTGCCGCCGATGACGCCGCGGACGGGACTGCCGTCCTCGGGCACCACGTAGACGCCCGCGCCGCCGTCGGCGGCACGCAGCTTCACCGCGCCCAGTTCGTCGAGGTCCCGCGACAGCGTCGCCTGGGTGGTCTCGATGCCTTCGGCCGCGAGCAGCGCCGCCAACTCGGTCTGGCTGCGCACCGCGTGCGCCGAGAGCAGTTCGATGATGCGCGACTGCCGCCCGGCGCGGGTGCGGGCGATCGCGGGGCCGCTTCGGCCCGATTCCGACTGCGAGACGCTCACGAGGACGCCTCGCCGACGTCCGGCGGCATCATCCGCGACCGCGCGCCATGTCCCCGGTGCGCCGTTGTGCCCGGCTCGCCGCGACGCGCCGCCGCGGCGCCGGTTCGCCCGCCGTCCTCGCTCACGCCCCGCTCCCTGATCGTCGCTCGAGCAGCCAGACCAGCAGCGCTTTCTGGGCGTGCAGGCGGTTCTCCGCCTCGTCCCACACCACGCTGCGCGGCCCGTCGAGCACCTCGTCGGTGATCTCGTCGCCGCGGTGCGCGGGCAGACAGTGCAACACGACCACATCCGGCTCGGCGTGCGCGAGCAACTCCGCGTTGAGCTGGAACGGCCGGAACGGACCGACCCGGTCCAGGCCGTCGTTCTCCTGTCCCATGGAGGTCCAGGTATCGGTGACCAGCGCGTCGGCGCCCCACGCGGCGGCGACCGGATCACTGGTCAGTGTGACGGTGGCGCCGGTCTCGGCGGCACGCTTGCGCGCGGCCTCCACCACCCACGGCTGCGGCTCGAACCCGGCGGGCGCGGCGATGGTCACGTTCAACCCCGCGGTGACGCCGCCGAGCAGCAGCGAGTGCGCCATGTTGTTGGCGCCGTCGCCGAAGTAGGCCAATTCGCGTCCGGTCAGATCACCCTTGTGCTCGGCGAGCGTCTGCAGATCCGCGAGCACCTGGCAGGGATGGAACTCGTCGGACAGCGCGTTGACCACCGGCACCGTCGCGGTGGCGGCCATCTCGTCCAGCCGGGACTGCTCGAAGGTGCGCCACACGATGGCGTCCACGTACCGGGACAGCACCCGGCCGGTGTCGCCGAGCGTCTCCTCCCGGCCCAGCTGGGTGTCGCGACCATCGACGACGACCGCGTGCCCGCCGAGCTGGGCGATGCCCATCTCGAAGGAGAACCGGGTGCGGGTGGAGTTCTTCTCGAAGATCACGCCGACGCCGCGCGGGCCCTCGAGCGGGCGCCGCGCGAACGGTGATTTCTTGAGTTCGGCCGCGAGGGCGAGGATCTCGGCTTGCTCGGCCGGGCTGACGTCGTCGTCACGCAAGAAGTGCCGCACGGATGTCATTGCGCCGCAGCTCCTTTCGCGTCCGCGAGTGCGGCGTCGAGGATCTCGGGCAGGTCGGCGACGAAATTGTCCGCCTGGGTCTCGGTGAGCACCAGCGGCGGCGCCAGCCGGATCACGTCGGGCTTGGCCGGGTTGACGAGGTAGCCCGCCTCCCGCGCCCGCGCCTCGACGTGCGCGGAGACCGCGTCGGTGAGCACGATGCCCAGCAGCAGGCCCGCACCGCGCACGTGATCGATGAGTGGATGCTGCAACAGCTCGATCCCGTCGCTGAGCCGCTTGCCGACCGACTCGACGTGCGAGAGCAGATCGGTCTCGTCGATCGTGCGCAGCACCGCGAGCGCCGCCGCCGCGCACACCGGGTTGCCGCCGAAGGTGGTGCCGTGCATGCCGGGGGTGAGCAGATCGGCCGCGCGTCCGTTGGCCAGCACCGCGCCGATGGGCAGTCCGCCGCCGAGGCCCTTGGCCAGCGTGATCACGTCGGGCACGATGCCGACGGCCTGGTGGGCGTAGAACGTCCCGGTCCGGCCGATGCCGGTCTGTACCTCGTCGAGCACGAGCAGCGCCCCGTTGCGCGCGGTGATCTGGCGCGCTTTGGCGAGGTAGTCGAACGGCGGTACCACCACGCCGCTCTCCCCCATCATCGGTTCGAGGAACACCGCCGCGGTGGCCTCGTCGACCGCGGCCTCGAGTGCCGCGGCGTCACCGTAGGGGACGTGCACGACGCCGGGCGGCATCGGTTCGAACGGCGTCCGCTTGGCCGGCTGCCCGGTGAGGGCGAGCGCGCCCATCGTGCGGCCGTGGAAGGCCTCTTCGCACGCGACGATCTTGTGCCGCCCGGTGAGCCGGGCGATCTTGAAGGCCGCCTCGACGGCCTCGGTGCCCGAGTTGCAGAAGAACGCCCGGCCCTCGCCGTCGCCGAAGTGCGCGAGCAACCGCTCGGCCAGCTCGACGACCGGCTCGCTGGCGTACAGATTCGACACGTGTCCGAGTGTGCCGAGCTGCTGGGTGACCGCTTCCAGGATCGCCGGATGGGCGTGACCGAGGCTGTTGACCGCGATCCCGCCGAGGAAATCGACGTAGCGCTTGCCGTCCGCGTCGTAGACCACGGCTCCCGCGCCGCGCACCAGCGCGACCTTCGGCGTGCCGTAGTTGTTCATCAGCGCGGCGGACCACCGCTTCTGTAGTTCAGCTGTGCTCATTGTTTCGTTCCGTTCGGCGCGCCGGACCCGTTCGGGATCAGCGGGGCGGGGGTCACCATCGTTCCGATTCCTTCTCCGGTGAACAGTTCCAGCAACACGGCGTGCGGGACCCGGCCGTCGATGACGTGCGCGGTCGGCACGCCCGCCGACACCGCGCGCAGACAGGCTTCCATCTTGGGCACCATGCCCGCATCCAGGCGCGGGAGCAACTCGGCAAGTGCGGCCGTATCGATGCTGGAGGTGAGCGAGGACCGGTCCGGCCAATCGGTGTACAGGCCCTCGACGTCGGTGAGTACCACCAGTTTCTCGGCGCCGATGCCCTCGGCGAGCGCCGCGGCGGCGGTGTCGGCGTTGATGTTGTGCACCACGCCCTCGGCGTCCGGCGCGATGGTCGACACCACGGGGATGCGGCCCGCGTCGATCAGGTCCAGCACGGCGTCCGGGTTCACCTCGGTGACGTCGCCGACCAGACCGATATCGGTGGGCTCGCCGTCCACTTCGACGGTGCGGCGGGTCGCGGTGAACAGCCCGGCGTCCTCACCGGAGATGCCTACCGCGTATGGGCCGTGTGAGTTGATCAGGCCGACCAGTTCCCGGCCGACCTGGCCGAACAGCACCATTCGCACCACGTCCATCACCTCCGGGGTGGTCACCCGGAAGCCGCCGCGGAATTCGCCCTGCAAACCGAGCCTTTTCAGCATCGCGCTGATCTGCGGGCCACCGCCGTGCACCACTACCGGGTGCACGCCGACCGTGCGCAGGAACGCCATGTCGGCGGCGAAGGCCCGCTTGAGGTGATCGTCGATCATGGCGTTGCCGCCGTACTTCACGACGACGATCTTGTCCCGGAACTTCTGCAACCACGGCAGAGCATCGGCCAGGACGTGCGCCTTGTCCAGCGCGGACAGTGAATGCAGCACCTGACTGGTCATGAGCTGTAGGCCGAGTTCTCTTCGACGTAACCGTGCGAGAGGTCGGTGGTGCGGATGGTCGCGCTCGCCGATCCGGCGTTCAGCTCGATCAGCACCTCGATGTCGGTGCCGGACAGGTCGACCGCGCGGGCGCCGGGCGCGCCGACGCCATCGACGCACACCGGTCGGCCGTTGAACGACACCGAGATCCGGTTGGGGTCGAGCGTGACCGGCGCCATGCCGACCGCCGCCAGCACCCGGCCCCAGTTCGGGTCCGACCCGAACAGCGCCGTCTTGACCAGGCTGTCGCGGGCGACGGTGCGCGCCGCGGCCACGGCCTCGTCCTCGGTGGCCGCGCCCGCGACGGTGACCAGCACCCGCTTGGTGACGCCCTCCGCGTCGGCCATCAACTGGGCGGCGAGGTCGTCGCAGACCGCGAGCACGGCGGCGTCGAGTTCCTCTTGGCTGGGGGTGACCTCGCTGGCGCCGTTGGCCAGCAGCAGCACGGTGTCGTTGGTGGAGCAGGAGCCGTCCACGTCGAGCCGGTCGAAGGTCCGCGCGGTGGCGTTGCGCAACGCCTGGTCGAGCTGGTCGGCGGTCACCGCCGCATCGGTGGTGAGCACCACCAGCATCGTCGCCAGCGAGGGGGCGAGCATGCCCGCGCCCTTCGCCATCCCGCCGACGTTCCACTTGTCGCGGTGGTGGAACGCCGCCTCCTTCGGCACGGTGTCGGTGGTCATGATGGCCCAGGCGGCATCCGAGCCGCCGGACAGACCGCCGCCCATCTCGTGCACGATCTCGGTGACGGCGGGGAGCAGTTTGTCCATCGGGAGCCGGTCGCCGATCAGCCCGGTCGAGCAGACGGCGATCTCGCCCGCGCCGGTCTCGGTGCCCCAGTTGCTCAGCGCGGCAGCGAGTTCCTCGGCGGTCTTGTGCGTGTCCTGGAATCCGCCGGGGCCGGTGCAGGCATTGGCGCCGCCGGAGTTCAGGATCACCGCGCGCAGCCGCTTGCCGGTCAGCACCTGCTGCGACCACAGCACCGGAGCGGCCTTCACCTTGTTGCGGGTGAACACGCCCGCGGCCGGACACTCCGGCCCTTCGTTGAACACCAGCGCCAGATCGGGCTTGCCGCTGGCCTTGATGCCCGCGGCGATGCCCGCCGCGCGGAAGCCGAGCGGTGCGGTCACGCCCTGCGTCCGGACCAGCTTGCCGTCGGCGATGTCGGCTGTCGTCACGGTGCCACTCCTACGGTGGAAAGTCCTTCGGTCTCCTCGAATCCGAGGGCCAGGTTCATCGATTGGACCGCGGCTCCCGCGGTGCCCTTGGTCAAGTTGTCGATCGCGCCGATCACCACGAGCAGGCCCGCGTCGGCGTCCACCGCCACCTGCAGGGTGACGGCGTTCGAGCCGAGCACCGAACCGGTCTGCGGCAACACGCCTTCCGGCAGCAGGTGCACGAAAGGCTCGTCGGCATAAGCTTTTTCGTAGACCGCGCGCGCCTGCGCGGCGTCCACACGGGTCGGCGCGGTGCAGGTGGCGAGGATGCCGCGCGGCATGGGCGCCAAGACCGGCGTGAACGACACCGCGACGTCCGTGCCGCCTGCCGCCGTCAGATTCTGCGCGATCTCCGGCGTGTGCCGGTGCGCGCCGGCGATGCCGTAGGCCCGCGCCGAACCCATCACCTCCGACCCCAGCAGCCCGATGTCCAGCTTGCGGCCCGCGCCGGAGGCTCCGCTGACCGCGACCACGTGCACGGCGGGCTCCACGATGCCCGCGGCGACGGCGGGAGCCAGCGCGAGGCTGGCGACGGTCGGATAGCAGCCGGGGACCGCGATCCGCGTCGCACCGCGCAGTTTCTCCCGGCCGCCGGGCAGCTCGGGCAAACCGTAGGGCCAGCTGCCCGCATGCGGGCTACCGTAGTATTTCTCCCAGGCCTTCGGGTCGGTGAGCCGGAAGTCGGCGCCGCAGTCGATGATCACGGTGGACTCGGGCAACTCAGCGGCGATGGCCGCCGACTGGCCGTGTGGCAGGCCGAGGAAGACCACGTCGTGGCCGGCCAACTCGGCAAGCGTGGTGGGCGCGAGCACCCGGTCGGCCAGCGGCAGCAGATGCGGCTGCAACTCCCCCAGCGCGGTGCCCGCGTTCGAGCCAGCGGTCAGCGCCCCGATGACGAGGCGCCCGGTTCGGTAGGCCGGATGCCCCAGCAGCAGACGCAACACTTCGCCGCCCGCGTACCCGCTGGCGCCGGCTACCGCGACCCGCACGACGGGTCCGCCCGAGGAATCATCCATGTGATGATTATGCATGACCATGCAAGCTCATTCACAGCCTGGTCGCCGCGGGCGTGCTCACGAGGATCGGATACCCGCCCGGCCCACGCGCAAACGGCACGGCGGCCCACCTCACACCGGGTCGGGCCACCGCAGGTCAGCGCAGGATGAGCGGGTCCATACCGAGCGTTCGAGCCAGCTCGGCTTCGCCCAGCGCGGTGACGCGCACGGCACGCCCACCACCGACGCCCTTGATCCACGCCAGCTCTTTCAAGCGGCGGCACAACTGCGCGCCCGCCGAGCCGCCCAAGTGGACGCGGCGTTCGGTCCAATCGAGGCAGGACCGCGCCACCGGGCGCCGCGTGGCGCGCAATGCGGCAGGATCGATGCCCATCGGCCCGGTCAGCCACGCCGAGCCCGACTCCGTCAGCGCGAAGCCACCGTCGTCGCTCAGCAGGCCACGCGCGGTCATGGCCTCGGTGACGGCCACGCCCAGACGACCCGCGAGATGGTCGTAGCAGGTGCGGCCGCGCGCCAGCGCGGCGGTGACGGTGGCGGCGCGCAGCCCGGTCACCGGCGCGGCGGGCGGGTCGAGATGGGCGACCATGGTCTCGAGCAGCTCCGCGACCTGCGGGCCGGCCAGCCGCAGATAGCGGTGCCTGCCCTGCCGATGCTCGACCACCAATCCACCCTCGCGCAGGCGGTCCAGATGCTCGGTCGCCGTGGACGGCGCGACGCCGGTGTGGCGCGCGAGCTCGCCCGCGGTCCAGGCCCGCCCGTCCAGCAGCGCCAGGCAGATCTCGGCGCGGGTACGGTCGGCGAGCAATGCGGCCAAGCCCGCCAATTCGGCTCCTCTGGTCGGCACCACCCCATGATGACGCGCCGTCGTTTCGGCGCTCACCGAAACGTCCCGTGGCTACCGTCACGGCATGACTTCGTCTTCTGCCGCGGCGGGCACCGCTACCCCGCCGACCAAGTTCGAGATCTTTCGCGGCCTGCATCATCGCGACCGCCCCCTGGTCCTGCCGAACGCCTGGGACTTCGCCTCGGCCGCCCTGTTGGCCGACGAGGGGTTCCCCGCGATCGGCACCACCAGCTTGGGCGTGGCCGCGGCGGCCGGGCTCACCGACGGCGCGGGCGTCACGAAAGCGGAGACGTCGGCTTCGGCCCGTCGCCTCGCGCGGCTGCCGATCCCGGTCACCGTCGACATAGAGGGCGGGTTCGACGAGCGGCCCGGCGAGGTCGCGGATTTCGCGGGACAGCTCGCGGCCTACGGGATCGCGGGCGTCAACCTGGAAGACGGCCGCCTCGGATCGTCGCTCGCCGCACCCGAACACCAGGCCGCCCTGATCGCGGCGGTCAAAGAGCGCGCGCCGGAACTGTTCGTCAATGCTCGCGTCGACACCTTCTGGCTGGGGCTCGATCACGGCTCCACCCACGATCGCGTGCGGCGGTATGCCGCGGCCGGAGCCGACGGCGTCTTCGTGCCCGGCCTGACGGACCGGGCGCGGATCGAGCGCATCGTGGCGGCGAGCGAAGTGCCGGTCAATGTCCTGCATTCGACCGCGGGACCGGGCATCGCGACGCTGACCGAACTCGGCGTGCGCCGGATCAGCACGGGGTCGTTGCTGTACCGCGCGGCGCTGTCGGCCGCGTTGGACGTCGCGCGCGCCGTGCGGCACGACGCTCCCGTTCCACCCGGAATCGTGAGTTATCCAGAGATTCAACGGCTCCTTCCCGCGCACATCGGCCACTGACCGGCCCCCGCATGCCCGGCGCGGAAAAGTCGCGGCGACGCTATCGATCCGCCAGGGTCCGTTCGTGCAGACGGTGCGACCGGCGCCGCGCCGGTTCAGGTTCAGTGCTTGCGCACCAGGCGCTCCCCTTCGCCGGGCTTCCAAATGGTGATGTCGAGATGGTCGCCGTCGACCTCCACCGTCGACGCACCGGTGAGATCGGCGACGTAGAAGTGGTCGAACTGCCTGCCCCGGATGTCGAACCCGGTCTCGTCGAACAGGCGCTGGGCGAAGCGGATGTGCACGTCCCGGTCGGGCAGGTCGACGACGGCGCCGAAGAGTTTGGCGTCGCCGTCGGACACGTTCGTGTCCGTGGTGGCGGTGTGCAGGCAGAAGCGTGGATCCCGGGCCAGATCGCGGAATTTGGTCGTGCCCGGCATCCCCGCGATCACCAGGAATTCCTCGAAGATGCGCGGTTCGACCGGACTGATCCGCGGTGATCCGTCGGCCCGGATGGTGCCGAGCATGCAGAGATTGCCCGCCGCGCGGTGCCTGCGCGCGAAGACCTCGGCGACGTGCGGTGCTTCTTCGGTGAATCGGCTCCAAGTGGTCATGCCGAGGACGGTACGGCGAAACCTCGCCATCTGGTGTCAAGGTTTCCGGCTAGTGTCACCTGCATGCGGGCGAGTCGACTGGTGCAACTGCTTCTGCTGTTGCAGACCCGTGGCCGGCTCACCGCGCCCGAACTGGCCAGAGAACTGGAGGTGTCGGTGCGCACCGTCTATCGCGATGTCGAGGCTCTCTCGGCGGCCGGCGTCCCGGTCTACAGTGAGCCGGGCCGGGCAGGCGGCGTCCGGCTGGTGGATGGCTATCGCACCCGGCTCACCGGCCTGACCAGCGACGAGGCCGACGCGGTGCTGCTGACCGGCTTGCCCGGCGCCGCCGCTGATCTCGGGCTCGGCACCGTGCTGGCCACCGCGCAGTTGAAAATGCTCGCCGCGCTGCCGCCGGAATTGCGCGGGCGGGCCACGCGCATCGCCGAGCGGGTGTATATCGATGCGCCGGGGTGGTTCCACCGGCCGGACGAGACGCCGACGCTCGCGACGATCGCCGACGCGCTCTGGCACGACCGCAGGCTGCGCGTGCGCTACGGCCGCAAGGACCAGGTGGTCGAACGCCTGATCGACCCGCTCGGTCTGGTGCTCAAGGCAGGCACCTGGTACCTCGTCGCCCGCAGCGGGCGCGCGCCGCGCTCGTATCGGGTGGGCCGGATCCTCCGCGCCGAAGCGACCGGCGAATCCTTCACCCGCCCCGCTGATTTCGATCTGGGGGCGCACTGGACCGACGCCGCCGACGATTTCGCGCGTTCGATGCTGCGCGTCCGCGCGCGTTGCCGGATAGCCGCCACCCACCTGCGGTTACTGCGGCTGATGAACGAACCGGCCGCGGTCGCCGAAGCACTGGCCTCCTCCGGGCCGCCCGACGCCGAGGGGTGGGTGGAGGTGGTCGTGCCGTCGGAGTCCTACGAGGTGCTCGCGCACGGCCTGCTGCCGCTCGGCGAGTTCGTCGAAGTGCTCGAACCCGCGCAGCTGCGCGCGCAGCTCGCGGCGACGGCCGCCGCCATGCACGCGCGCTACTCCGCGACGTCGGAGTAGGCGGCTCGCGAAACCGGGCGGGTAAGCGCGGATCCGTCGCGTCCGGCCATCGGACGCGACGGATCCGCCGGGCGAGGATTCATCCGGCTCGCGATGACCGGGCCGCATCGGTTGGTCCCGCCGTCCGATCGCGCACGGCAGGGCTACCCGTCAGCGCAGCGTGCGGAAGAACTCGCGCACGTCCGTGATCAGCAGATCCGGCGCCTCCATCGCCGCGAAATGCCCGCCGCGATCGAACTCGGTCCACCGGACGATGTTGTGCGCTTCTTCGGCGAGCTTGCGGACGGACATGTCGCCGGGAAAGATCGCCGCCGCGGTCGGCACATCGGATCTCGTCACCGGCGCACCCCAGGCCGCCGATTCGCTGTAGAGCCGCAGCGAGGAGGCGAAGGTTCCGGTGAACCAGTACAGGCTGACGTTGGTCAGCAGCGCGTCCCGGCCCACCGCGTCGTCGGGCAGTTCGATCGCCGGGTTGGTGTACTGCCGGAACAGGTCCGCGATCCAGGACAGCAGCCCGGCGGGCGAGTCCTGGATGCCGATCGCGAGCGTCTGCGGACGGTTGGCCTGCACGGTCGCGTAGTCGTAGCGGGCATAGCTCTCCGGGCCGGTCAGCGTGGCCAGCCTCGCTTGGTCCTCCGGGCTGTACTCGGTCTGCGCCCCATCCGGGGACCACTCGGCCGGAGCGGATTCCTCCGTCTCCCACGATTCGCCGTCGCCACTGTCCCAGGAGGGGATGGTGATCGGACCGTTCACGTGCAGGCCCACGAGGTGATCACGGGCGATATGGCCCAGACGAGCGGCGATGAAGTACCCCGCGTCACCGCCCTGCACGCCGTAGCGTTCGTAGCCCAGGCGCGCCATGAGCGCCGCCACCACCTCCGCGAACCGCTCGGTCGAGCCCGCACCGGGATCCGGGGACACCTCGGAGAACGCGAAGCCCGGCAGCGAGGGAACGACCAGGTGGAACGCGTCGGCCGGGTCGCCGCCGTGGGCGCGCGGATCGCTCAGCGGCCCGAGCACGTTCAGGAACTCGACGAACGACGCGGGCCAGCCGTGACCGAGCACCAGCGGCAGCGCATCCGGTTCCGGCGAGCGGACGTGCAGGAAGTGCACCTGCTGCCCGTCGATCGCGGTAACGAACTGCGGCAGCTCGTTCAACGTCGCTTCGACTGCGCGCCAATCGAATTCGCTACGCCAGTACTCGGCCAGCGGACGCAGATACGACACCCGCATGCCCTTGTCCCATTTCGCGCCGGGCAGGTCGCTCGGCCACGACGTCTCGGCGAGACGGCGGTGCAGGTGGTCGATCTTCTCCTGAGGGATGTCGATGCGGAAAGGGCGAATGTCCGGTTCGGTCGTCATGTCCGCCACGGTAGAAGCAACTTAGGACGGAATCGTTCCTATCTTTCCGGCATTCTGGCGTCATGCTGGAAACGTCGGCCCGCCTGCTCGCCCTGCTGACTCTGTTGCAGACACGTCCCGACTGGACCGGCGCCGAGCTGGCCGCACGGCTCGGCGTCACCGGTCGCACAGTGCGCCGCGATATCGATCGGCTACGCGAACTCGGCTACCCGGTGCACGCCACCCGCGGCGCCGCGGGATACCGGCTCGGCGCGGGTGCCGCACTGCCGCCGCTGCTGCTCGACGACGACGAAGCGGTCGCGGTGGCGGTCGGGCTGCGCGGCGCATCCGGCGGCACCGTGAGCGGACTCGAGGAGGCGTCGCTGCGCGCACTGACCAAGCTGGAGCAGGTACTGCCGCCCCGCTTGCGCCACCGGGTCCGCACACTGCGCGCAGCCACCCTGCGCGTCGCGGCGCCGACACCGGAGGTCCATCCGGACACGCTCATGGCCATCGCCGAGACGTGCCAGCGCCACGAACTGCTGCGGTTCGACTATCGCGCGCACAACGGCACCCTCGGCCCGCGCACCGTCGAGCCGCACACCCTCGTGCACTTCAGCAGGCACTGGTACCTGGTCGCCTGGGACGTGGACCGCACCGACTGGCGCACCTTCCGGGTGGACCGGATCACCCCGCGGATTCCGACCGGCCCCCGCTGCGCACCCCGCGAACCGCCAGAAGGCGATGTGGCGGCATATCTTTCGATGCGGCTGTCGGCTCGTGCCTGGCCGCATCAAGCGACGGTGCTGTTGCACCGCTCGGCCGATGACGCCGCCGAGCGCGTGTGGCCCGGAACCGGCGTCCTGGAAGCCGTCGACGAGCACAGCTGCCGCCTGCACGTCGGCAGCGAGTCGCCGGAGCAGCTGGTGTGGATGATCACCTCGGTCGATCTCGGCTTCACCCTGCTCGACGGTCCCCCGGAACTCGTCGAGGCCCTGCACGCCCAAGCCGCCCGTTGTGCGCACGCCGTGCGCGACTTCCGTAGCGACCGCTCTGACTGAGATCCAGCCGGCCGCGCCGATCGAAGACGGCAAGCGATCCGAGTCGCGCCGAGCCCGGGACCGCCCGCACTCCTTCCGAACGGATGGACGGACGCGCGGGTCGTGCCGCCGCGCGAACGCCCGGCATCGCCGAGGTCGGCGGTTCTCGTGCACGCGGAACTCGTACGTCCCGTCAGAAGAACGTGTGCAGCAGATCGACCACTCGGGGCGTCGGTGCGTCGACGTCATCGATCATCGGGATCAGTCGCCATTTGTCGAAGGCGGTGCACGGATGGGACAGACCGAGCCGCACGACCGACCCGATGGGCACCTCGTCGGCGCCGCCCGGCAGCCGGAGGAAGGTGTGCTGGTCGTTGAGCGCGGAAACCGTCGCGCCCGCGTCCAGCACCCCGCCGCGAGGTCCCGCGACGCGTTGCGGAATCGGAAGCCCCTCGTCGAAAGGCAGATCACGCTTTCCCGCATCCAGCAAGGCGAGCCCAGGCTCCGGACGCGAGAGGGTGCGCGCCCAGCCGTGCATGGCCGAGCGCAGCGGCCGCGCGCACCCGGGAGCCGCCAGCGGCGACATGCTCGCGTAGAAGCCGTCGTCGTGGATGACGTACGCACCCGAGCGCAGCACGACCGTCGTCGCGACGCCCTGCCCGCCCTGCTCGTCGGACAGCGGGGCGAGATATTCGAGCGCCAGCTCCGGATAGGCGCTGCCACCCGCGGTGACGACGGCCGGACCGCGGTATCGCCCCGCCGCGAGGAGTTCGCGGTGCAGGCGGGCCAGTTCGCCGAGGTAGTCGCGCACGGCACGGATCCCGGTCGGGGTGCGGTCGTGCGCGAGCGCGCCCTCGTAACCACCCACCCCGGCGAGTGTCAGCCGGGACGCCGCGCCGATCGCCCGGGCCACGTCGTGTGCCCGTTCCACTGTGCGAGCTCCGGTTCTGCCGTGCGGGCCGCCGAGTTCCACCAGCACCCGGATCGGAGCCGACTCCGGGGCGGCGCTCAGGTGCGCGTCCATCAACGCGACCGTCTCGACGCTGTCGGCCCAGCAAAGGAACTCGAAGGACGGGTCGCGCGCCGATTCCGCCGCCACCCAGCGCAATCCGACCGGATCGACCAGCGCGTTGGCCAGCAGCACGCGCGCGACGCCGAACGATCGCGCCACCTGGGTCTGCCAGATGGTGGCCAGCGTGATGCCCCAGGAGCCCGCGGCCAGTTGCCCGGCCCACACCTGTGGCGCCATCGTGGTCTTGCCGTGCGGCGCCAACCGCACGCCCGCCGCGCGCACCCAGTCGGCCATGACCGCGATGTTCGTCCGCAAGGCCGCGCGGTCGACCGTGAGCACCGGCGTTTCCAGCAGGTCGAGCGACGGTGCCACGGTGCGGAATTCCCGCACGGTCAGACCCCAGCACTCGGGTGGCATGCCCTTGTGCTCCGGACCGATCCGGCGGTCCGCGAGCGCCGCTACGGCGGCTTCGTCGATCGACACGACGTTCCTTCCTCCCCGGCCCGGGCTGCCCGGCGGCTCAGCCCGAGTTGCGCAGGGCGGTGGCCAGGCCGTTCATGGTCAGCAGGATGCCGCGTTTCACCAGTTCGGAGTCGTCCCCCGCGCGCAGGCGGCGCAGCAGCTCCACCTGCATCTGGTTGAGCGGCTCCAGGTAGGGGAAGCGATTGTGGATGGACTCGGCCAGCGACGGGTTGTCGGCCAGCAGGTGATCGTTGCCGGTGATCGCGGCGTGCATGCGGACGGTCCGGGCGTGTTCGTCGCGGATCATGCCGAAGATCTGCTCGCGCAACGCCGCGTCGTCCACGAGTTCGGCGTAGCGCGCGGCGATGTCCAGATCGCTCTTGGCCATCACCTGGGCCAGGTTGGACAGCACCGTGCGGAAGAACGGCCAGCGGCGGTACAGGTCCGCCAAGGTGGCCAGGCGTTGCGGGTCGCCGCCGATCCACTCCTCCAGGGCGCTGCCGGTGCCGTACCAACCCGGCAGCATCACCCGCGCCTGGCTCCACGACATCACCCACGGGATGGCCCGCAGGTCCGCGACCGAATTCGTCGGCTTGCGCGAGGCGGGCCTGCTGCCGATGTTCAGGTCGCCCACTTCGGCGACCGGCGTGGACTGCCGGAAATACTCGACGAATCCGGGTGTTTCGTGCACCAGCCGCGCGTACGCGGCGCGGGCGCGCGCGGCGAGGTCGTCCATGATCCCGTAGGACGGCTCGGCGTCGGCGCCGAGGCCCTCCACGTCCAGCAGCGTCGATTCCAGGGTGCCCGCGATCAGCGACTCCAGATTGCGATGCGCGCTACCGGGTTCGGCGTATTTCGCGGCGATCACCTCGCCCTGTTCGGTGAGCCGCAGCGAACCGCGCACCGCCCCGGCCGGCTGGGCGAGGATCGCGTCGTAGCTACGGCCGCCGCCGCGGCCGACCGTGCCGCCGCGGCCGTGGAACAGCCGCAGCCGGATGCCGGTCTTGCGGGCTACCTCGATCAGGTCCAGCTCGGCCCGGTACAGCGCCCAATTCGCCGCCAGGTAGCCGCCGTCCTTGTTGGAGTCGGAATAGCCGAGCATCACCTCTTGGCGCATGCCCTGCGCGGTGATCAGGTCGCGATAGACCCCGACCTCCAGCGCCGCGGACAGTGTCGCCGCCCCGGCGCCCAAGTCCTCGATGGTCTCGAACAGCGGGACGATGCCCATCGGGCAGCTCGGCGGCCCGTCCGGCTCTCCCGGGTCGAGCAGCCCGCCTTCCTTCAGCAGCAGGGCGGCCTCGAGCAGATCACTGACCGACGTGCACATGCTGATGATGTAGTTCGGCACCGCCGCCGCGCCGAGCGTGTGCACCACATCCCGTGCGGCGCGCACGATGTCGAGCTCCTTGGCGGCCAGTTCACTCAGCCGCGCGTGCGGGCCGAGCAACGGGCGGCGGGTGCGCAGCTCGGCGGCCAGCAGTTCCACCCGGCGCGACTCCGGCAGGCTCGCGTAGTCGGAGTGCACCCCCGCCCAGGACAGCAGTTCGGCGACGACCTGCTCGTGCACTTCGGAGTTCTGCCGCATGTCCAGACTCTGCAGGTGGAAGCCGAAGGTCTCGATGGCGTGGCGCAACGCGGCGAGGCGATCGTCGGCGAGCAGGCCGTCGCCGCTGCCGCGCAGCGATGCGTCTATCGCGTCCAGGTCGTCCAGCACCGCCTGCGGAGCCGGATAGGGCCGCGCACCGGTATCCAGTCCGTTCGGCGGAACCTCGCCGAGCGCGGCCGACGCGGTGGCGGTCAGCCGGGCCCGAACATGGTGCAGCGCCCGCCGATACGGCTCGTCGGCGTGCGCGGCCGGATCGGGGTATCCGGTCTCGGCGAGCGCGGCCACCTCGGGCGTCACGCTGACCAACCGGGCCGACAGCGACAGCGTCTTCTCCAGTTCCACCAGCTCGCGCAGGTAGCGCTCGAACGCGAGGCTCGCGGCGCGGAAAGCGGCCTGACGCACCACATCGGCGGTGACGTTCGGGTTTCCGTCGCGGTCGCCGCCGATCCACGAGCCGGGACGCAGTATCGGGCGCGGCAGCAGTTCGACGCCCGGCCAGCGCGAACGCAGCGCGGCGCGCACTTCGGCGTTGATCGCCGGGATCACGTCGAACAAGGTGAGGTCGTAGTAGCGCAGACCCACTGAGATCTCGTCCTGGATGCGCAAGCGGGCCAGGCGGATCAGCGCGGTACGCCACAGGCTCAGCACTTGGCGGCGGATCCGCAGCTCGAGGTCGGCTCGCTCACGCTCGTTCTCGGCATAGCGCAAGCGCAGGCGCAACAGCTCGGTGATCCGGGCCTGCGCGTCGAACACGGTGCGGCGGCGCGTCTCCGTCGGGTGCGCGGTGATCACCGGCGACACCAGCGCGTCGGCCAGCAGATCGGCGACCCGGGTACCATCGAGCGCGGCCGCGTCCAGCTTGCGGTAGGTGGCCGCCAGCGACGAGTCCTGCGGCGGTTCGCCCGCCGCCTCGTGCGCGGCGCGGCGGCGGTCGCGTTGGATGTCCTCGGCCAGATTGGCCAGCAGCACGAAGTAGCTGAACGCGCGGATGAGCGGGAGGGCGACCGCGATGTCCACACCGTCCAGCATCTCCGCGACGGCGCTGCGCTCGACTTCCTCGCGACGCACCCGGAACGCCTCGATGCGCACCCGCTCGATGAGGTCGAAGACCTCCGGTCCCTCGTGGTCGCGAATGGTGTCGCCGAGCACGCCGCCGAGAAAACGGATGTCGTCGCGCAGCGGCCGGATGGCGTCCTGCTCGGTCTCGCGCATCGATTCGCCCATGATCAGACAGTATTGCCCTTCCGGCCGCGCGGGTATGCGACGCGGCCCACACCGGCCGCCCCCCGGCTCAGCCGAGGATTTCGGAGAAGCGCAGGTGATTGCCCCACGGGTCACGGAACCCACAGTCGCGTACCCCGTACGGCTGCGAAATCGGCTCTTGCGTCACCTGGACATCTGCGTCGCGCAGCCGGGCGAAGGTGGCGTCCACGGCATCGGTGGTGAAGATCAACGTGCCTTGCGCGGCGGCGAGGTCGGCGTTCTCGGCGGTGCCGAAGCACCCCGTGCCGCGCTCAGCCCGCGGTACGGGCGGTGAGGTGGTCCACGCGGTGCGACACGACTTGTTCGGCCAGGGTGACCAGCACCTTTTTGACCGAATCACGCTGCCTGGCATCGCAGTCCAGAACCGGTATCCGGTGTCCGAGCCCGAGCGCCGCGCGAATCGCGGCGAGATCGAGGTGGGCGCCGCCGTCGACACGGTTGACCGCGACGACGAACGGCGTACCGCGTTCGGCGCAGTAGTCCAGCACGGGATGACAATCGTCGACGCGGTCGGTGTCCACCACGATCACGGTGCCGAGCGCACCGTCGACCAATTCGTCCCACAGCAGGGCGAGATCGTCTTCGGCCGGGGCACCGAACAGGTACAGCAGTAGTGAGCTGTCCAGGGCGATGCGCCCCACGTCGAGGGCGATACCGGGCCGTGGATCGTCTGCCCAGTTCCCCGGATCGTCCGCGTCGACGACGATTTCGGTCGCCGCCGCCTCGGTCACCAGCGGCTCGATATCGGAGACGGCCCCGATGAAGGTCGTCTTCCCGACGCCGTGACCACCACTGACCACGATCTTCACCGAGGACGGCATGGTCGGCGTTCGCGTGTCGGAGTATCCGGACAAGCTCCCTGCTCCTCTCGATGGCAGCGCCGGTGAGCCGGTCGGCGGCGCGCACGGTCACGCATCGGTCGGCCGAGTCGCTGACGACGGCTCGACGCCCCGATTCGGGACTTCCGGCGCACTACCGATCGGCGATCAAATGCGGCCGCCGGCACAACCGCACGAGGAACCAGTTACCCGTCCTCGCCCGTCCCGAAACCTCGCGGCGCGACTCTGATACAGTCCGGCGCGATATACCCGGAGGGCAAGAGGGCTGGATGGCGCACCGAATTACGTTGATTCCCTTGGCAATAGCAGTTGTGCTCGGAGCAGCCGCGTGCGGCGACGAGTCCAGCGGGTCACCGGCTACGACCACCACGCAGGCCGCGAGCACCGCCACCCAGCTGTTCGATCCCTGCACCGGCATCCCCGACACCGCGCTGACGAGTGCCGGACTCGATCCGGCGAGCAAACAGGTCGGCGTGGGTGGGGTCGAGCAGCCGGGCTGGGAGATCTGCGGATGGAAGGGCGCCGACTTCACCCTCGGCGTGTTCTCCCACGGCTCGTCCGTGGCCGAGTTCGAGCGGAAGCCGGGCAATGTCGACTTCCAGGACGTCACCATCGCCGGGCGGCCCGGCCGTCAGTTCCGCGTCGACGCCGCTGCCAAGGACCAGATGTGCGACGTACTCTTCCCGGCCCGGCAGGGGTTACTGCAGCTGACGCTGGTCAACCGGACCGCGGATCAGAACCCCTGCGATCGCTTGACAACCGTCGGCGAAGCGATCGTCCCCACGCTGCCGAAGTAGCGCAGCGCTTCCGGCCTCACCCCGCCAGGATGCGAAGTACCTCGTCGGAGGTATAGAAGGGCGCGAGGCGTTCGCGGATCAATCCGGCCAGAACGCCTTCCCGCTTCGCGCTCTCGATGACCGCCGGTCCGTACCGCAGGATCTCCGCTGCGATGTCGTCACCGCTGAGGCCGAGTTCGGGCAGCATGGCCGCCAGGGTGTAGTCGCCGTACTTGGTGAAGAACACCTCCACGCACTCGTCCAGGAGCAGGCCGAAGTACTCCTTCTCGCGCGTGGTGACGGCGATCTCGTAGCACAGCAGCACCAGTTCGTTGAGGTCCTTCCGGCTGAGGTATTCGCGCAGACCGCTGACCGGCTCGTCGGCGTGCAGATCCCAGAACTCCATGGCGGCGGCGTGCACGGGGGCGTCGCGCAGCATCTCGCGGATCGCGTTGTTGGTGCGCTTGAGTGCGAACAGCGCCCCTTTGCCCGCCAGGTCGCCGACGAACGTGCCGTCGGCGGCCTTCTTCGCGCGATTGGCCGCGGATTGGCCCAGCGACATCAGCGAGGAGACGCCGGGGATCTTTTCGGCGCGCTCGCGGTTGGCTTGCATGAAGTCGTTGATTAGCTTGTCCACGAACTTCGACGCGACAGTGGCCACCAGCGGGCTCTCGGTGAGCCGGTCCAGGATGCGCTCCTGCGCCTGGTGCATGCCGAAGATCTTCTCCAGCAGCGCCTCTACCGGCTCGCGGTCGACCACCTCACCGAGGGTGTAGTCGTTGTTGGTGGCGATGTGATCGTAAATGGAATCGGCGAACACGCCGACCATGTCGGCGAACACCGGACTGCCGCCGATCAGCTCGACGATGGTGCGGACGGTCTGCTTGGCCTGGTCGATCTCGACGACGTCCCGGAAAACGATCGTGTCGGCGACTCCGAGAACCGCCTCGGTGTCGCGCGCGATCACCTCCGCGAAGCGCTCACCGGTCACCTCCGCGAGCAGGAATTCCACCTGGGCGTTCAGTAGCCGTTCGGCGATCTCACGCGGCTCGCTCATCGAATTCCACCCATCACTTCTCGTCGGGCGCGCCCGGCCCGGCTCACGGCTCGTGCGGCTCGGCGTCGTTGCCGTGCAACGACTCCCGGATCCGGTCCAAGCGCTCACGCCCGGCCTTCTCGCGCGCCTGCCATTGTTCGTCCACGCTGCGGCCCGCTGGAGTCTGCCGGTCGAGTTCGCCCATCCCCTGCGCGGTGCCGTAGCGCTGCTCGACCTTATCGCGAACTGACTCGAAAGTAGGAACGCCGGAGACCGAATATCCGCCGCTCGCCGCGCTCTCCGGCATACCCGGCGGCGGTACCGGTACCGCCGGTACCGCGCAACCGCCGCCTACCTGGCCGAATGCTTCGGGCACCTGCCGAGGGACCGCGGTGGTGTCAGCCGGGGTGGTAGGAGTCACATCCCCGACGCCACCGGTATCACCCGTCTCCACCACCCCGAGCAGCGCGGCGTGCACTGCCGCGAATCCGGGGCGTCCCGCCGTGGCGACCAGCAGCACACCTGCCAGTTCCGCGTCGGACAGCCCGCCCAACCGGCTCGCGATATCGCTGTTGTCACTCATACCGCCAGGCTACGCAGCTACGACCGCGCCGCACGCCGTTCACGATCGGACGAGCGCACCCGCCCAGTCGCGCACGAGGTCGTACCAGGCCGAGCCGCCGACGACGATCAGATCGTTGTGCCCGGCCCCGGGAAACACGACGAGCCGCTTCGGCTCCGGCGCCGCGGCGTAGAGCCGCCGCGCGTGCCGCAGCGGCAGCAACTCGTCCTGATCGCCGTGCATGATCAGCACCGGAGCGCGCAGCGCGCGAATACGGCGTTCGTTCGGATAGGCGTCCGGCACCAGGGGCGCGGGCAGGAACGGATACACCGAGCGAGCCGCGTCGCGCAGGCCGCTGAAGGTGGACATCAGCATCACCCCGGCCGGCGGATGCTGCTGCGCCAACTCGAGCACGACGCCGCCGCCGAGGGACTTGCCCAAGTAGAGCACCCGATCCGGATCGACACCGGGTTGCGCCAGCAGCGCCCGGCGCGCGGCGCGCGCGTCCAGGTAGGTGCCGTGCTCGGTCGGCTTCCCGGTGCTGCGCCCGTATCCGCGGTAGTCGAAGGCCAGCACATCGAAGCCCGCCTCGGTGAGCAGGGCGTAGATCGGCACCCGGTCGCCGAGATTGCCCGCGTTGCCGTGCGCGAAGAGGATGTGCCCGACCGAATTACGGGCGGGCATCCACCACGCGTGCACCGTCTCCCCGTCCGAGGTGGGCAGGGACAGATCGGTGTACTCCATGCCGAGCAGCGCCGGGGTCTGCGACACCGTCCGCTCCGGCAGGTAGGTCAGCGCGTTGAGGATCGGACGGGCCGGGTGCCGCACCGCGTCAGCCCCGTAGCACCGCGCCCACGGCGTCGGCCGCCGCCGCGACGGCCGCGTCGCGCGCCGCGCTGGCCTCGTCTTCGGTGAGGGTCCGGTCGGTGGCCCGGAAACGCAGCGCATAGGTCAGCGACTTGCGCCCCTCGCCCGCCTGCGCGCCTTCGTAGACGTCGAACAGCGCGATGTCCTCCAGCAGCTCGCCGCCACCGGTGCGCAGCGCGGCCTGCACCGACGCCGCCGGAATCGTCTTCTCGACGCTCACCGAGACGTCTTGGAGCACAGCGGGGAACGGTGACACCGTCGGAACCGGTCGCGCTTCCCGCAGCGGCAGCGCGTCCAGGTCGAGTTCGACCGCGCACGTACGCGGCGGCAGACCCGAACGTTCCAGCACGGCGGGGTGCAGTTCACCCGCGTAGCCGACGACCGTTGCGTCGACCACCAGCTCGGCGCAGCGACCGGGATGCCAAGGCAGTTGGGCCGCCGGCCTGCGCTCGACGGTCACACCGGCCGCGTCGGCGACGGCGTCGGCGAGTGCGAACGCGTCCGCTGCCTCGACCGGACGACCCGAACCCCACGGCCCGCGCGGCTCACGGCGGCCGGTCAGGACGGCGGCCACGTGCACCGGTTGTTCGGGAAGCGAGTCGAGCAGTTCGGCGATCTCGTCGTCGGTGGGGCGCCGGTCCACCGGCAGCGGGCCGACCGCCCTGATGTTCGCCCCGGGCAGCACTACCTGCGCGATCCCGTAGATCGCGAGATCACGCGCGCCTCGCGAGATATTGCGGGCGGCCACCTCGAGCAGGCCGGGCAGCAGGGTGGTGGCCAGTTCGGCGCGCTCCACGTCGAGTGGATTCAGCACCTCGGTGGTGGCGCGGCGCGGGTCGTCGGCATCCAGGCCCCAGGTGTCGAACACCCCGGCGGGCAGGAATACCGGCGGGAGCACCTCCACGGCGCCGGAGAACGCCAGCGCACGGCTGACGGCGCGGCGGCGGCGCTGGGTCGGCGTGAGCCCCCGCCCGGCCGGTGCCGCAGGCAGCACGGACGGGATCTGCTCGAGGCCCTCCAGCCGCAGCACCTCTTCCACCAGGTCGGCGGGCTGGGCCAGGTCGGGCCGCCAGCTCGGCGGGGTCACCACCAGCTGACCGTGTCCGGTCTCGCTGACGGCGACCTCCACGGTGCAGCCGATCTGGGCCAGGCGGCGCGCGGAGGTACCGGTCGGATACGTGACGCCCGCGACGCGGTCGGCCAGGTCGATATCCATCCGGATGGGCTCCGGCGCCGGGATCGGGGCCCGGACGTCGGTCAGCACGGGTTCGACGGTGCCCCCGGCGATTTCGGCGAGCAGCGTGGCCGCCCGATCGAGCGCCGCGACGTTGATCTCCGGATCGACAACCCGCTCGTACCGCTTACCCGCCTCGGACACCAGCTTGTGCCTGCGCGCGGTCCGGTAGACCAGCAGCGGGTTCCAGGTGGCCGCCTCCAGCAGGATGTCGGTGCTCGCCGCGCCGACCTCGGTGCTCGCGCCGCCCATCACGCCGGCCAGCGAGACGACGCCGGAATCGTCGGCGATCACCACGTCCTCGGCGTCGAGTGTGCGCTCCACGTCGTCCAGGGTGCGCAGCGTCTCGCCCCGGTTCGCACTGCGGACCACCAAGCCACCCGACACCTTCTCCGCGTCGAAGGCGTGCAGCGGCTGCCCCAGCTCGAGCATCACGTAATTGGTGACGTCCACCGCGGGCGAGATCGGGCGCACACCCGACAGCAGCAGCCTGCGCTGCAACCACCACGGGCTGACCGCCTTCGGGTCGATACCCGTGACGCGGCGTGCCGCGAAACGGGTGCACCGGGAGTCCGGCTCGACCCGGATCGACCAGGCCTCCTGCTCGTGATCGGGCAGGGTCCGCACCGCCGGATCGGCGTACTCGAGATCGAAGCCGCAGGCCAGTTCGCGCGCCAAGCCGCGCACCGAGAAGCAATAGCCGCGATCGGGGGTGATGTTCAGCTCGATGACGGTGTCGTCCAGACCGAGCAGCGCGTTGGCGTCGGTGCCCGGCTCGGCGGTGCCCGGTTCCAGAACCAGGATTCCGGAATGGTCCTTGCCGATACCGAGTTCGGCGACCGAGCAGATCATCCCGTTGGAGACTCGGCCGTAGGTCTTGCGCGAGGTGATCTGGAACCCGCCGGGCAGCACGCCGCCGGGCAGCACCGCGACAACCAGGTCACCGACCTCGAAATTCCGTGCGCCGCAGATGATCTCCTGCAGCTCGGGCTTGCCGATGTCCACCTTGCAGAAGCGGATCGGTTTCTTGAACTCGGTCAGTTCGGTGATCTCGGCGACCCGGCCGACCACCAGCGGCGGCTCGCCCTCCGCCGCGCCCGCCACCCGCTGGAGCTTGTCGACCTCTTCGACTTCCAGCCCGACCCGGACGAATCCCGCGTCGAGTTCCTCCGGCGTCACCGACCACTCCGGGTTGGTGCGCTGGATGATGTCGGTCAGCCAGGACTGCGCTACTCGCACTTGACGTTTCGCTCTCTCGATCGAAGGGTGGGGTCAGGACCGGATGCCGAAGGGCAGCGTGAAACGCACGTCGCCCTCGACGATGTCGCGCATGTCCGGGATGCCGTTGCGGAACTGCAGCGTGCGCTCCAAGCCCATGCCGAACGCGAACCCGCTGTACACCTCGGGATCGATCCCGCTGGCGATCAGCACCTTCGGGTTCACCATGCCGCAGCCGCCCCACTCGACCCAGCCCGCGCCGCCCTTCTTGTCCGGGAACCACACGTCGACCTCGGCGGAGGGCTCGGTGAACGGAAAGTAGTTGGGACGCATGCGGGTGCGGGTCTGCGCGCCGAACAGCGCCCTGGCGAACGCGTCCAGCGTGCCGCGCAGATGCGCCATGGTCAGACCTTTGTCCACCGCCAGGCCCTCGACCTGGGAGAACACCGGCGTATGCGTGGCGTCCAGCTCGTCGGTGCGGAAGGTGCGCCCCGGGCAGACCACATAGATCGGCACGTCGCGTTCCAGCATCGAGCGCACCTGTACCGGCGAGGTGTGCGTGCGCAGCACCTGCCGTGAGCCCTCCGGCGCGATGTGGAAGGTGTCCTGCATGGTGCGGGCCGGATGGTCGGGCAGGAAGTTCAGGGCGTCGAAGTTGAAGTGCTCGGTCTCGACCTCGGGCCCCTCGGCGACCTCCCAGCCCATCGCGACGAACACGTCGGCGATCTGCTCGGAGATGACGGTGATCGGGTGCCGGGCGCCGACGGCCGTGCGGCGAGCGGGCAACGTCACGTCGATGGCCTCGGCGACCAGCACGGCGGCGTCGCGCTCGGCCAGCAACGCGGCGCGGCGGGCCTCGAACGCCTCCGACACCCGCGACCTGGCGACGTTGACCCGCTTGCCCGCGTCGGCTTTCTCCGACTTGGGCAGGCTGCCCAGCGCACGTTGCGCCAAGGCCAGCGGTGCCTTGCCGCCGAGGTGCTCGGTTTTCGCGACCGCGAGCGCATCCAGGTCGGCGGCAGCGGCGAACGCCTTCTCGGCGGCCGCCGCTGCCGCGGCCAGTGCCTCCTCGGTCAGCGCTGCGTTCTGCTCGCCTGCGTCGATGTCGTCGGCCACGATGCTCCGTCTCTGCCCTGGGGATCGGTTCACGGGCACGGCTGCCGCCTGCCCGCATTGCTGCTGGTCGCAATCGTATTCGATGCGCCGTGGCGGATTCACGCGGATTACCCGCCGCGCCGCGCGAGCTATGTGGTAGCCACCCGGCCGTACCGAGCCGGCCTCGCAAGCACGGATCGGTGCCGCGACCGGCCCGCTCCGGCACGGACCACCCCAGCCCGAGAGCCGTGGCCTCGGAAAGAGCAGGTTCGGCGGCTGCCACGCAACGCCCGGCCCAGAGGCTGCCCCCGGGACCGAGCGTTCAGTGGGCGGGGGCGCGGCGGTTCAGTGGGTCGGCTGCGCGGTGGTGATGCGGGCGGGCAGCAACCACGACACCAGCGCGCCGACGGCGACGATCGCGGCGCCGACCCACACCGCCGGGACCAATCCGTCGACGTAGCTCTGCGGGTCCAGGTACGAGCCCTGTGCCGCGAACACCGACGCCAGCACCGCGACGCCCATGGCGACGCCGACCTCACGCAGGGTGTTGTTGGTTCCCGAGGCCATCGCACGGTCCTCCTCCGCCGCCGCGGCCATCACCACGGTGGCACTCGGCGCGAAGGTCAGTCCCATGCCGATGCCGGCGAGCAGGAACGGACCGACGAACGACAGGTAGCTCGCGTCGACGGAAGTGACCACCGCCATCCAGGCCAGCGCTACGGCCAGCAACGCCTGCCCGGTGGTGAGCAGTGCGCGGGCGCCGACCTTGTCGACGACCAGACCCGCCAGCGGAGCGACGACCATCGGTGCCATCGTCCACGGCATGGTGCGGATTCCGGACTGTAGCGGCCCATAGCCCTGCACGACCTGGAAATACTGCGCCAGCAGGAAGATCGAGCCGAACACGCCCATCGAGAAGGTGAAGCCGGTCACGTTGCTCACCCGGAACGCGCGGGAGCGGAACAAGCGCAGCGGCAGCATCGGCTCCGGTGTGCGCAACTCCCAGGCGATCAGGCAGCCGAGCAGCAACGCGCCGCCGAGCAGCGCGGACAGCACACCGGCAGAGGTCCAGCCATCCTCTGCGCCGTGGATCACGCCCCACACCACCGCGAGCACGCCGCCCGCCGACAGCAGCAGCCCCAGCGGGTCGATTCGCCTGCTGCCGCCGCGCGCCTCCACCAGCACCCGCAGCGCGAACGGCAGCACCACCAAGCCGATCGGCACGTTCACCCAGAAGATCCACTGCCAGCTCAGCCCCTCGACGACCGCGCCGCCGATGAGCGGACCCAGCGCCACGCCGAGGCCGGCGATCCCGCCCCAGATGCCGATGGCGGCACTGCGCATCTTCTCCGGCACCGCCGCCGACAACAGCGTCAGCGACAGCGGCATCACCGCCGCCGCGCCGAAGCCCTGTATCGCGCGCGCCGCGATGAGCATGCCCGGCCCGGTCGCCAGCGCGCAGATCGCGGAGGCCAGCGTGAACACCGCGATGCCGAGCAGGAAGATCCGGCGTCTGCCGAGCCGGTCGCCGAGGGCGGACGCGGTGAGCAGCAGCGAGGCGAACGACAACGTGTAGGCGTTCACGAACCATTGGAGGTCGGCCAGCGAGGCGCCCAGTTCGGTGCGGATCACCGGCAGCGCGTTCGTCACGACCAGGTTGTCCAGCGTGACCATGAACATCGGGATGCCGACCGCGGCCAGTACGGCGGCGAGCCTGCGACCACCGATCGTGGCCGCGGGCGGGGCGACGGGGGCTGCGGCAGGTGGGAGGGTCTCGGTCATGTCCGATCCTTGTTGTAATCGACTGATAACTAACCTCGAAACGCTATGCATCGACTGATAACATGTCAAGACCGAGTCCAGAACCAGCGAAAACGGAGCATGATGGCAACCCGGACCAGGATGACGGCCAGCGAACGGGGCGAACAGGTGCTGCGCGCGGCGGTCTCCGCGTTCGCCGAATCCGGCTACGCCGCCACCCGGACCGACGAGATCGCCCGGAGCGCGGGCGTGTCTCAGCCGTACGTGATCCGGCTGTTCGGCACCAAACAGAACCTGTTCCGCGCGGCCTTGCACCGTGTGTGCGACCGGATCGAGGAGGTCTTTCGCGCCGCACGCGCCGAGGCGGCGCCCGATGCGGACCCCGGAGAGGCTTTGGCGGCACTCGCCGGCGGCTATTCGGTCTTCCTGGCCGAACGCGAACTGCTCCGGCTACTGCTGCACGGGTTCGCGGCCAGCGCGGAGCCGGAGATCGGCGATCAGGTCAGGGTCCGATTCGGCGAGATCTACCACTTGATCCGGGAACTGACCGGAGCGCCGGAAACCGAGGCTCGACGCTTCCTCGCCACCGGCATGCTGCTCACCGTCATGACCGCGATGCGGGTGGCGGGCCCGGACGCGGTGCCCGCGACATGGGCAACGGAGCTTCTGGAAGACCTCACCACTCACGGCGATTGACGACGGGGGGCGCACCCCCAGGCACCGGCATCAGACCCAGCGAACGCGGGAGTTCGCGTAGAGGCAGATCGCGGCGGCCGTCGCCAGGTTCAGGCTCTCGGCGCGGCCGCGAATCGGGATGCGGATGCGATGGTCGGCGCGCCGCGCCACGACCGGGTCGAGGCCGTGCGCCTCGTTGCCGAACAGCCAGGCCACCGGCCCGGTGAACAGCGCGTCGGCGTCGTCGAGATCGACCTCGCCGTTGGCCGCCGTCGCCAAGATCGTGATACCCGCTGCGGCGATCGCGTCGAGCGTCTCGGCCACATCGCGGTGCCGCGCGATCGGCACGTGGAAAATGCTGCCCGCGCTGGCCCGCACGCATTTGCCGTTGTGCGGGTCGACCGTGTCACCCGCCAGCACCACACCGTCGGCGCCGACCGCGTCGGCGACTCGTATGAGCGTGCCCGCGTTCCCGGGCTCGGCCATCTCGACCGGGACGGCCAGCATGCGCGGCCCCGCGTCGAGGATTCGGGTCAAGGGCACGTCGAGCAGGTCACAGACCGCAACCAGCCCCGGCGCGGTCACCGTTTCCCCGAGATGCTGCGCCGCCCGATCGCTGACCAGCGTGGTGCGGACCCCCTCCGCGGCCGCCCCCGCGATCAGCGCATGGTCGCGTTCGGCGGCTGCCGTCGAGTAGAACAACTCGTGGACGCGTGCGGTCTCCAGCGCCGCGGCGACGGCGTTCGCGCCTTCGGCGAGGAATCGGCCCGCTTTGCGACGCTGCGCGCCACGCTGCAGCTTGACAGCGGAAACGACCCGCGGATTGCGCTCGCTGAGCGCTTCCACGGGTCGTTCCGAAAGTTGTCCGTGTGCCAACGGAGGCGACTCAGGCGGCCGGCGCGTTGACGTCCTGCGGCAGGGCGGCCTTGGCGACCGCGACGAGGCCGGCGAACGCCTCGGCGTCCGACACCGCGAGCTCGGCGAGGATCTTGCGGTCCACCTCGACACCCGCGGCCTTCAGGCCCTGGATGAAGCGGTTGTAGGTGATGTCGTTGATCCGCGCGGCGGCGTTGATGCGCGCGATCCACAGCTTGCGGAAATCACCCTTGCGCGCCCGGCGGTCCCGGTAGGCGTAGGCGAGCGAGTGCAGCTGCTGTTCCTTGGCCTTGCGGTACAGCCGCGAGCGCTGGCCGCGGTAACCCTTGGAGGCCTCGAGGATGGAACGGCGCTTCTTCTGAGCGTTGACGGCCCTTTTGACGCGTGCCACTGGTCAGTCCTGTTCGATCTGGGGGCGCGGGGCAGCGCCCGGAAATGGGTCGGGGGGTGGCGACGGAGCTGGCCCGGTCGCGATGTGCCTATCGGTCTGCGCGGGCGCGATCAGAGACCGAGCAGCTTCTTCACGCGACGGACGTCGGCGGAGGCGACAACTTCCACGCCGTCCAGACGACGAGTCCGGCGGCTGGGCTTGTGCTCGAACAGGTGGCGACGGTTCGCCTGCTGGCGCAGCAGCTTGCCTTTACCGGACACCTTGAATCGCTTCGAGGCGCCGCTGTGGGTCTTCATCTTCGGCATGGATTCCTCTATCTGTCGTCCCGGCGGTCGGGGCGGACCGCCGGTGTTCTGATCGGTGTTACTGCGGGCCGGCCGTCTCGGCCTGCTCCGCAGCGGGCTGACCGGCCGGGGCGGCGCTGGGCGCCGGGCGCGGGACAGACTCCTGCTGCGCCTTCACCCGGGTCTTCGCACCCTTGTGCGGGGCGAGGACCATGGTCATGTTGCGACCGTCCTGCTTGGCCGAGGTTTCCACGAAGCCGAGTTCGGCGACGTCGGACGCCAGCCGCTGCAGCAGCCGGAAACCGAGTTCGGGACGGGACTGCTCGCGTCCCCGGAACATGATCGTCACCTTGACCTTGGACCCGGCCTCGAGGAAGCGAACGACGTTGCGCTTCTTGGTCTCGTAGTCGTGGTCGTCGATCTTCGGGCGGAGCTTCTGCTCCTTGATCACCGTCTGCTGCTGGTTCTTCCGAGACTCGCGCGCCTTCTGCGCCGTCTCGTACTTGAACTTGCCGTAGTCCATGATCTTGCAGACCGGCGGACGGGCATCCGGCGCCACCTCGACAAGATCGAGGTCGGCTTCGAGGGCGACGCGTAGTGCATCTTCAACACGCACGATCCCAACCTGCTCGCCGCCCGGTCCGATGAGCCGGACCTCGGGAACACGGATGCGATCGTTGATGCGGGTCTCAGTGCTGATGGGGCCTCCTAGGTCAAGCGGTGTCGTCGGACGACCGCGTGCAATAAATGCAACCCCTGTTCAACACGAAGGCCCCGGTGCGGTATTCCGCGCACGGGGCCCGATGTCGACCGATCGCCGACCACGAGCGAACTCGGGTCGACTCTCGTGTCCAGGTTCTCCAACGAGAACCCCAGCACGAGAAACCCGCCCTCGCGGGGCGGGCGACCGGACCGTGGACCGTACGATGAATCGTCGGCAACGGTGGGAGTCGGGCTCCACTTATCAGCCCCGGGGCAAGCCCGGGGCGGTCGTCAGCGGAAAGTCTAACATTCCGTTCGGCTATCGCCGAATCGGGTCGAAAATGGCTTGCCAGGTCGCGGCGGGCGTGCCACGCTCCCCCGGTGCTCACACCACGCCGCGACCTGCTGCGATGGCAGTTCGACCTGACCTGGTCGCTCGCCGGAATCCACCTCGACGCGCTCACGCCGGAGGACTTCCTCTGGGAACCCGCCGAACTCAGCTGGACGGTCCGTCCCGATGCCAACGGCGTGTGGCGGCCGGACTGGGCGGACACCGAACCCGACCCCGTGCCCGTCCCGACCATCGCATGGCTCACCTGGCACATCGGCTGGTGGTGGGGCGCTGCCATCGACCACGCAGAAGGTGTCACGCCGCCCGCCCGGGAGGACGTGCACTGGCCCGGCGACGGCGCCGCGGCCATCGCCTGCCTGCGCGATCTGCACACCGAGTGGACGCGCGTGCTCGACGGGCTCGACGAGACCGAACTGGACCGCCCCTCCGCCTACCCGTGGCCCGCCGAGGCCGATTTGACCGTCGCGCACCTGGCGGGCTGGGTGAACGCGGAGCTGATGAAGAACGTCACGGAGATCGGCCACCTCCGGATGTTGCGCGCGGCGTCGCTAGCCTGAAGGCATGACTGACGAGCTCGATGCCTCCGTACGCGAACTGGCCGACATCCCCGCGGTCGAGGTGATCAGCCGCGCCGCCGTGATGCTGATGAGCTCGGCGGCGGAGAAGCTCGGGCTGGCGGACGAGGACCCGGACACCAGCCCGCGCCGCGACCTGGACGAGGCACGCCGCGTGATCACCGCGCTGGCCGGACTCGTCACGGCGTCGGTGGAGTACCTGGGTCCGCACGCCGGACCGATTCGCGAGGGGTTGCAGTCGCTGCAACGCGCCTTCCGTGAGTCCTCCGCGCATCCCGACGAGCCGGGCAAGGGCCCTGGCGAGAAGTACACCGGCCCGGTCTACTGACCGGGCCGCCCGGGCGCGGGCCGCAAGTACGGCGCGCCTCCGGGCCCCGATCACAGTGGTGAGCAACGATGCCCGGTCCCGCGCGGCGATGAGCCGCCGACCGTGCGCAAGCATTCGTCGGCCTGCGGCCGGTACATACCTTTGGCCTCGGCCCCCACGGAATTCGGAGCACGGCCGGGAATTGTGAGCGAATCACGTATCGGGACAACGATGTTTGGGAAGTTTACCAACGGGTAGGGCACAGTGGGCCCATGGCTACTCGGATTCTGCTCACTCCCGGATTCTGGCTCGGTGCATGGGCGTGGGACGAGGTCGCACCCGATCTGCGCCTGCGTGGCAACGAGGTGCTGGCACTCACGCTGCCCGGCCTGGACGCCGCTGATCCCGATCGGTTGTCGGCCACCTTGGAGTCCCAGGCGCAAGCCGTCATCGACGCGGTGCCCGCGGGCGAGACCGTCGTGCTCGTCGCACACTCCGGTGGCGCGGCGCCCGCCTATCTCGCCATCGATCGGGCGCCCGATCTGTTCAGCCGGGCGATCTACGTCGACAGCGCGCCGCTGCCGAACGGCTTCGTCATCAACTCCGCCCTGGACATCGCCGCGCGTGAGTGGACGCTGCCGGAATGGTCCGAACTGGAGGCGGGGGGCAGCAGCTTGGCGGGCCTGGACGAAGCCGTCTTGGCGCGCTTCCGCGAGCGCGCCGTGCCGGAGCCCACGTCCGTCGCGGCCGCCCCGCTGCGATTGAGCGATTCGACCGCGCGGCTGGCGGTTCCGACCACGGTGATCTGCAGCAGCATGACCGCCGAAGTGGTCGAGAAGCTGCGGGACAACCGGGAGGCCCCCCTCTTCGCCGAGCTGGCGCGCATCGATGCCGAGTACGTCGACCTGCCGACAGGGCACTGGCCGATGTGGTCGAAGCCGAAGGAACTCGCCGAACTGATCCACACCATCGCCAACCGCTGAGACGAAAAGCGGCGCGGCACCGGCGAAACCGGGCCGCGCCGCATCGGACGACGGGTCAGCCGACCGCCGCGGTCTTCTTCACCGCGCGCTTGGTGGCCTTCGCCGCGGCCTTCTTCGCCGGAACCTTCTTCGCGGCGCTCCGCGATGCGGGCGGCTGGTCGAGCACCTCTTTCAGGAACTGGCCGGTGTAGCTGTGCGTGACGGCCGCGACCTCCTCCGGCGTGCCCTCCGCCACCACGGTGCCGCCGCCGGAGCCGCCCTCGGGGCCCATGTCGATCACCCAGTCGGAGGTCTTGATGACGTCCAGGTTGTGTTCGATGACGATCACCGTGTTGCCCTTGTCCACCAAGCCGTTGATAACGCTGAGCAGCTTGCGGATGTCCTCGAAATGCAAACCCGTGGTCGGCTCGTCGAGGATGTACACGGTGCGGCCGGTGGAACGCTTCTGCAACTCGGCGGCGAGCTTCACCCGCTGGGCCTCGCCACCGGAGAGGGTGGGAGCGCTCTGCCCGAGGCGCACATAACCGAGCCCGACGTCCACCAGGGTCTTGAGGTAACGGTGGATCGAGGTGACCGGTTCGAAGAACCCGGCGGCCTCCTCGATGGACATGTCCAGCACCTCGGCGATGGTCTTGCCCTTGTAATGCACCTCGAGGGTTTCCCGGTTGTAGCGGGCGCCGTGGCAGACCTCGCAGGGTACGTAGACGTCCGGCAGGAAGTTCATCTCGATCTTCAGCGTGCCGTCACCGGAGCAGGCCTCGCAACGACCGCCCTTGACGTTGAACGAGAACCGGCCCGGCTGATACCCGCGCACCTTCGCCTCGGTGGTGGCCGCGAACAGGGTGCGAATCTTGTCGAAGACGCCGGTGTAGGTGGCCGGGTTGGATCGCGGCGTGCGGCCGATCGGCGACTGGTCCACCTGCACCAGCTTGTCCAGGTGGTCGAGCCCATTGATCCTTGTGTGCCTGCCGGGCACCTGCCGCGCACCGTTGAGCCGGTTCGCCAGCACCGTCGCCAGGATGTCGTTCACCAAGGTCGACTTGCCCGACCCGGAGACGCCGGTCACCGAGGTGAGCACGCCCAGTGGGAACGCGACATCGATACCCCTGAGGTTGTGCTCGTTCGCCCCGACGACGGTGAGCTGCCGCTTCTTGGTGACCGGACGGCGCACCAGCGGCACCTCGATCCGCTCCCGGCCGGACAGATACGCCCCGGTCAGTGAGTTCGGATCGGTGAGCAGTTCTTCGTAGGGCCCGCTGTGCACCACCGTGCCGCCGTGCTCGCCCGCGTACGGGCCGATGTCGACCACCCAGTCCGAGGCGCGGATGGTGTCCTCGTCGTGCTCGACCACGATCAGCGTGTTGCCGAGATTGCGCAGGCGCGTGAGGGTTTCGATGAGCCTGCGATTGTCCCGCTGGTGCAGGCCGATGGACGGCTCGTCCAGCACGTACAACACGCCCACCAAACCGGAGCCTATCTGGGTGGCGAGCCGGATCCGTTGCGCCTCACCGCCGGAGAGCGTGGCCGCCGCGCGCGACAGCGAGAGGTACTCCAGGCCGACATCGAGCAGGAAGCCCAGCCGCGCCTGCACCTCCTTGAGCACCTGCCCGGCGATCGCGGCCTCGCGCTCGCCCAGGGTGAGCGAATTCAAAAACGCCGAGCAGTCGCCGATGGACAGGTCGCTGACGTCGGCGATGGACTTCTTGTCGCCGTTCGCGGCGATGGTGACGGCGAGAATCTCCGGACGCAGCCGGGCGCCGTTGCACACCGGGCATGGGATGTCGCGCATGTACCCGTCGTAGTGCTCTTTCATCTGCTCGGACTCGGTGCTCTCCAGGCGCCGCTGCAGGAACGGCATCACGCCCTCGAAGTCCGCGTAGTACGAACGCTTGCGGCCGTAGCGGTTGGTGTAGGACACGTGCACCTGGTCGGCGCTGCCCTCCAGTACCGCTTTGCGCGCCTTGGGCGGCAGATCCTGCCACGGGGTGTCCATGGAGAAGCCGATCGCGTCGGCGAGGCCGGACAGCAGCCTGGTGAAGTACTCGGCGGTCTGGCCGCGCGACCACGGCGCGATGGCGCCGTCGTTCAGGCTCAGCGCCGGGTCGGGCACCACCAGTTCCGGGTCGACCTCCTTGCGGATGCCGAGGCCGGTGCAGTCCGGGCAGGCGCCGTAGGGTGAGTTGAACGAGAACGAGCGCGGCTCCAGATCCTCGATGTCCAACGGGTGGCCGTTCGGGCAGGCGAGGCGCTCGGAGAAGCGGCGCTCCCGGTCGTGCGCGTGCTCGTCGCGATCGACGAAGTCGAGCACCACGATGCCGTCGGCGAGCCGCAGCGCGGTCTCGATCGAATCCGTCAGGCGCTGCTTGGAACCCGGTTTCACCGCCAGCCGATCGACCACGACCTCGACGTCGTGCTTCTCCTGCTTCTTCAGCTTCGGCGGATCGGTGAGCGGATACACCACGCCGTCGACCCGGACGCGGGAGTAACCCTGCGTGTTCAGCTGGTCGAACAGGTCGACGAACTCGCCCTTGCGGGTGCGCACCACCGGGGCGAGCACCTGGAAGCGGATACCCTCCTCCATGGCCAGCACCTGGTCGACGATCTGCTGTGGCGTCTGCTTGGCGATCAGCTCGCCGCACACGGGGCAGTGCGGCGTGCCCGCTCGCGCGTAGAGCAGCCGCAGATAGTCGTAGACCTCGGTGATGGTGCCCACGGTGGAGCGTGGATTGCGGTTGGTCGACTTCTGGTCGATGGACACCGCGGGCGACAGGCCTTCGATGAAGTCGACGTCGGGCTTGTCCATCTGACCGAGGAACTGCCGCGCGTACGCCGACAGCGACTCGACATAGCGGCGCTGCCCCTCCGCGAAGATCGTGTCGAAGGCCAGGCTCGACTTGCCGGAGCCGGACAGACCGGTGAACACGATGAGGCTGTCGCGGGGCAGGTCGAGATCGACACCCTTGAGGTTGTGCTCCCGAGCTCCGCGCACAGTGAGGCGTTCCGCCACAGGCCGTCCCTTCTCCTTCGTGTTCGACGTCCAGACATACCCCCGGCCGCCATGCTAGGCATGGGCACCGACAAGTTTCGCGGACCGCCCGTCACCTCGGCGAATGGCGGGAACCCGGCGACCGGACGTTACGGATCGAGCCGGGGAAACAGGCCAGGACGCCTCCGTAGCATCGCCCTCCCGGCACCCCTGGTCAACAGCGCGCCCGCACTCGTCATTCCCCTCGTCGCGGCCGTCCCGCTGCCGCCGCCGTCACCCGGAGCAGCCGGGACCGGGGAAACATGCGCGGTGGCGCGCGGCCGTTCGGCAGGCGGGTAGTGCTCGACATCACCCCGCGGGTCCGCCGAACACATCGAGACCGGCAGCTCGCGCTGATCGGTACGATCCGCCGGGCCCGGTGCGGGCACCTCCGGCGGCGCCGACTCGTACCGGTCATCGCTCGGCGCAACTCCGCAGCGCACGCACCGACCGCCGTTTAGACTGAGCGCGCTGTGCGCATCCCACCGGCCTCCCCGACTCCTTCATGACGGAACTCACCCCCCACCTCTCGTCAACGGTGCTCGACACTCTTCGCGCCCTCGTGCGGACCGCCACCCGCCTGGTCGACGCCCGCTACGGGGCGCTCGGCGTGCGCGGACACGATGACCGGCTGGTCGAATTCATCTTCCAGGGCGTCGATGACCTGACGCCGGCCCACATCGGCCGCTCTCCGCGCGGGCAGGGCGTACTCGGGCTGCTGCTGGCGCACCCGCTACCGATCCGGCTGGACGACCTGTCGGAACATTCCGCCTTCGTGGGCTTTCCGCCCGGCCATCCGCCGATGGGCAGCTTCCTCGGTGTCCCGGTGCGCGTCGGCGAGGAGATCTTCGGCAATCTGTACCTCACCGAGAAAGCGGACGGCCGGCCCTTCACCGACGACGACGAGGCCATCGTGCTGGCGCTGGCCGCCGCGGCCGGCATCGCCATCGAGAACGCCAGGCTGTACGAATCCGCGCGGACCAGGCAGGCCTGGATCGAGGCGACCCGCGACATCGCGACCGAGTTCCTCGCGGGCACGGCGCCGGACCTGGTGCTCGCGCAGGTGGTCGCCCGCGCCCGCGCGCTGACCGGTTCGCAGCAGGCGCTGCTCGCCGTGGTGGCGCCCGCGACGCCGCCCGACGAGGCCACCGAACTCGTTGTGGCGCAATGGTTCGGACCGGGACCGGGCCCGGAGCGGGTGCGCATCGCGGGTACCGCCACCGGCACGGCCTTCACCCAGCGCGCGCCGGTACAGGTGCCCGACGCCGCGTCGGAGGATCTCGGTGCCGCGGTGGGCGCGGCGGGGCCCGCGCTGGTGCTGCCGTTGCAGACCGCGGATCTCGCGCTCGGTGTGCTGATCATCGCGCGGTCACCCGGGAGTCCCCCCTACCCCGGCGAACTGATCGAGCTGACCGCCGCGTTCACCGACCAGGCCGCGCTGGCCATGCAACTGGCCGAGACCCAGCGCAGGATGCGCGAACTCGACGTGCTCGCCGATCGCGACCGCATCGCGCGTGATCTGCACGACCACGTCGTCCAGCGACTGTTCGCGGTCGGGCTCGGGTTGCGGGCCACCGCGGCACGCACGAAGGATCCCGAAGTGCGGCAACGGATTTCGTCGGAGATGGACGGTTTGCAGGAGGTCGTGCAGGAGATCCGCACGTCGATCTTCGACCTGCACGGCGGTGACCCGCTGCGGCGGCGGCTCGAGGACGCGATCCGTCAGCAGACCGCCGACGGCGCGTTCCGGACCGGTGTGCGGTTCTCCGGACCCCTGTCGGTGGTGGGCGACACACTCGCCGACCACGCGGAAGCCGTCGTGCGCGAATCGGTCAGCAACGCGGTGCGCCATTCCGGCGGGAACCGGCTCACCGTCGAGATCGCCGTCGCCGACGAGCTGACCGTAATCGTCGAGGACAACGGCGCGGGCATACCCGAGGAGGTGACACCCAGCGGGCTGGCCAACCTCGCGCAACGCGCGAACATGTCCGACGGCCGCTGCACGGTCGGGCGGACCGAGAGCGGCGGCACCAGGGTGCACTGGTCCGCGCCGCTCGCCTAGCGCTCAGGCGGGCGCCACGAGCGCCAGATCACCGTCGTGGCGCCGGTACAGCAGCCCGCCCCGGCCACTGTCCGGGTCGGTACAGAACAGGAACGGCAGTCCTTTGCGGCACAACGTAGTCGCCGCCTCCGCAGGAGGCAGGCATGCGGCCGGCTGCGCGTCCACCACGATCGGCGGGGTGCTCCGGACCATCTCCGGGGACGAAACGGGCGGATAGGTCGCCCGCTGGCGGATGAGCCGCGCGCCCGGCGCGGCCCAGTGCACCACCGCGTCCTCCCCGGTCTCGGCGTCGGTGAACAGATGGGCCTCGTAATCCATGGCGTCCAGCACCGCGACCGCTTCGGCGGGCGTGCAGGTGGACAGGGCACACCGCTTACGGCGAACGATCGGACGCGGTTCCCCGGCGCAGGACAGCGGCGGCCGGGCCGGATCGGGCCAGGTCCGTGTTCCCCGCGCGGCCAGCCGGGCCAACCGGCGGTCGAGCCGCTCGGCGGCGAAGGTCACCGCGAACCCGCGCGGCCCGGTGACCTGGACCCGCGTGACGACGTCCCGGTGATGGACGTCGACCTGCACCACCGTCGGCGCTTCCGGGCCGGGCAGCGCGCCGAGGCGCACCCGGGCAGGCGCGTCGAGGTGGTGCCTGAGCAGGACGCGAGAGACGGCTCGCACCGCCCGCGTGACATCCAGGGCGGCCACCTCCCCTCGGGTGATCACCGCGACTTCCGGCCCCGTGGCCGTCGTCCACTGTTCCGATACGCACCGCAAGCCCGATGAGACCATCCGCATTGCCCCGCTCTCCAGATCGATCCGTCCCACCCCTATGCCAGCACCGCGTGCGGTCGCGCGAACAGGGCCGAAAGTCCCCATCGGCGAAAAGCGCTGGCACGAACTCGATTCAGGTTCGCGGGGCCGGGCGGCGCGATCGCCCGCGTCGCGGGTCCGCCCATGCGGCGGCGGTCAGGCGGCGCCGAGCACCACGACGGAGTTGTTGCCGCCCATACCGAGGGAGAGCTTCAGAGTGATGCCGCCCTCGAACGGCGCCGGGCCGTCCAGCAGCCGTGGATGCGCGGGCGCGACGATCGGGGCCGCGGGCACGATGCCGCGGTCGTAGCCGAGCGCCGCCGCCGCCACCTCGACGGCGGCCGCCGCGCCTTGGCAGTGGCCCGCCAGCGGCTTCAGCGCGTAGATGTGCGGCGGGTCGGCGAACAGGTGCTCGATCAGCTGGTGTTCGGCCACATCGCACTGCCGGGTCCCGGTGCCGTGCGCGTTGAAATAGCGCACGTCCGCGGCGGCGACGTCCGCGGCGGCGAGCGCGCGGCGAGCGCAGTCGAGGATCTGCTCGTGCGTCGGGTCCACCGACACCACGTGATAGGCGTCGTTGGACATCGCGCCGCCGAGAACCGCGGCATAGGGCCGATCCGCCGAGCGGGTCAGCACGAACGCCACCGAGGCCTCGCCCATGCTGAACCCGCGGCTGCCCTCCTGGAAGGGGCGGCACGCGTCCAGCGGCTCGGCGTCGGTGACCGCGGCGCCGAGCCGGACGAAACTCTCCACCATGTCCGGAGTGGCGGACAGGTCGGTCGCCACGAAGATCACGTCGTCGGCCATGCCCGCGTCCAGCCAGAGCTTGGCGGTGATCAGCGCGACGTTCGCGGAACTGCACGCGGCGGACACGTTCATGGCCGGACCGTGGAAGCCGAACTCCTGCATCAGCATCGAGACCGGCGTAGACGGCAACAGCCGCAGATAGTCCCTCGACCGGCGGTTGCCCCCGTCGACGAGGTAGAAATCGCGCCAGTTCACCACGTCGCCGAGCACGATGGCGTGCAGCAGACCGACCGTGCGGCCGGGCCGCCAGCCCCGGTCGCGGGCGTCGGCGACCGCCTCGCGCGCCGCCTCGTGCACGGCCCGCCCGTAACGGCTCGTGCTCACCTGCGGATCGCCGCCGTCGGGCACCAGCGCGACCCACGCGTCCTCCGCACGGCCGGTCCCGTAGCCGCGCTGCAGGGCCGCGGCCGATTTACCGCTGAGCAAGCCGTCCCACAGCCGTTCCCGTCCCCACCCGTACCCGGTGACCGCGCCGATCCCGGCGATGGCCGGATGATCTCGATGTCTCGGCGGAGTCCGCAACCGCGCGGCGGTGTTCGGGTCGGCACCAGGCATGTCTCGCTCCTTCGCCGGCTGCCCGGGGCGCTCGAGCGGTTCGCCCCTTCTCGACGCGGCAACCGGTATCTGCAATGATCGCCGGACCCGGGCCGAGAACGTGCCAGTACTGTGATCGAAGCAATAGCGTGGACGATGTGATCTTGTACACGTCGATACCAGAATGATCCCGTGTTCCAATGGCCATAATCGGGTCGATGATCGGGGGTTCGAGTGGGTGACGACAAGCTGGCCGCCGCGGTCGACGCCGCCGAACAGCTGGCCGCGCGCTATCGCTCCTTGGTCGAGCACACCCCTGACGGGATCTGCGTGCACGAGCGCGGCCGGGTCGTCTATGTCAACCCGGCGACCGTTCGACTGCTCGCCGCGGAGAACGCCGAGGAGATCGTCGGCCGCCCGCTGACCGACTTCGTCCATCCCGCGTCCGTTCCCTCGATGCTCGACCGGATCAGCACCCTCACCACCGCGGGCGCGGCGTCGATTCCCACCGAGATGACCTTGATGCGGGTGGACGGCGGCACCGTCCCGGTGGAGACGGTGTCGGTGCTGACCGCCTGGCACGACCGCCTCGCCTACCAGGTGGTGATCCACGACCTCACCGCCCAGCGCCACGCCGAGGCCGCGCAGCGCAGAGCCGAGCACTACTTCACCACGGTCGTCTCCCAGTTGGAGGAGGGCGTCGTGGTGATCGATCCGGAGGGCCGTATCGAATCGATGAACCCGGCGGCCAAGCGCATCTTCGGCACCGAAAGTCCGGACCGCCAAGTGCTCGGGCGCACCATCCAGTCGCTGCCGCTGGTGCTGCTGGACGCGAACGCCCAGCTGTTGCCCCCGAGCCGCCATCCCGTGGCGCGCACGCTCGCCACGGGCGAGACCATCACCGGCTACGTCTTCGGCGTCGACCGGGTGGACGGTCAGCGCCGCTGGCTGTCGGGCAGCAGCCGCCTGCTCAACCCCGGCGACCCACGCTCCTCGGCGGTGTCCTCGTTCGCCGACATCACCGAATTCCGCGCCAGCAGGCGGCAATTGGAGTATCAGGCCACGCACGACTCGCTGACCGGGCTGGCCAACCGCTCGCTGATCCTGTCCCAGCTGGCCGCCGCGCTGGCCAGCACCGACGAGTTGCTGCCGGTGTCCACCGTGCTGTTCATCGACCTCGACGGGTTCAAGGCGATCAACGACGCCCTCGGGCACGCCATCGGCGACACGGTGCTGCAGATCGTCGCCCAGCGGTTGCAGCGCGCGCTGCGCAGCGACGACATCGTCGGCAGGCTCGGCGGCGACGAGTTCCTGGTGCTGCTGTCCGGCCGAACCCGCCGCGTCGACATCGAGGCGCTGGTGAGCAGATTGCGCTCCACCATGGCCGAGCCGATCATCGCGCGCGGACACCGGATCGAGGTGAACGCCTCGATCGGCGTCACCGAACTCGGGGTAGGCGACGGGCGCAGCCCCGAAGCCGTGCTGCACGACGCGGACCTGGCGATGTACCGCGCGAAGCCGCCGGGGCGACGCGAAGGCACCGTCACCAAGGGCCGCAGGCCGAACAGCACCCACGCCTCCTGACGAGCCGGCGCATGATCATCGAACACGCCCTGCTGCCGGTTCGCCCCGAGCGTGCGGCCGATTTCGAGGCCGCTTTCGCCGCGGCACGGCCGATCATCGCCGGCATGCCCGGCTTCCGTTCGTTGTCGCTGTCGCGCGGTGTGGAATCGCCGGGCAGCTACCTGCTGCGGGTGGAATGGGACCGGCTCGACGATCACGTCGTCGGCTTCCGCGGCTCGCCGGCATATCAGCGCTGGAAGGATCTGCTACACCACTTCTACGACCCGTTCCCGGTCGTGGAGCACTTCACGCCGGTCTTGGACGACGACCCGAACCTCGCTGCGCACCGGGGGTCCTCACCTGCGGAAACGGCGAGCCCGCCGCAGCCCCGGTAAACTCGACAACTCTGCTTTCCGAGCGTTCACCTGCCCGTCCGGGGTAGCGTGCTCGCGCCTGTTCGCGGTGACAAGGAGTTCAGTTTGCCCGACCTCACTCAGGATCGTGCCGCCCACGACGGCACCCCCGAGCGGACCCGCGAGACCGACCGGGAACAGGCGTACCTGTCGGTGCTGTACCAGCGGCTGGACGAGATGCGCGACTACGCGCGCAACCGATTGCGCACCGTGCTGCTGGAGACCGGCGGCACACCGCAGGCGCGCAGCGAGCGCGAGTCCTTCAGTCAGCTCTACACCGAGGACCTGTCGAAATACGATGCCGCCGAGCACGGCCTGTGTTTCGGCCGGATCGACCTCGACGGTGAGCAGGAGGAATACCGCTACATCGGCAGGCTCGGCATCCTCGACGAGAAGGACGACTACGAGAGCCTGCTGCTGGACTGGCGCGCCCCGCTGGCGCGTCCATTCTACTTGGCCACCACCGCGGCGCCGGACGGCGTGACCCGGCGCAGGCACATCCGCTCGCGCAATCGCAAGGTCACCGCGATCAACGACGAGTACCTCGACCTGGAGGCCGCGCGCCGGGCCGGCGTCACCGACGCCGACGGCGGTGTCGGCAGCGAGAGCGCGCTGCTGTCCGCGCTCAACGCGGCGCGCACCGGTCATATGAACGACATCGTCGAGACCATCCAGCACGAGCAGGACGCGATCATCCGCTCCGAGCACAAGAGCGTGCTGGTCGTGCAGGGCGGGCCGGGCACCGGCAAGACCGCGGTCGCGCTGCATCGCGCGGCATATCTGCTCTACACCTACCGTCAGCAGCTGGCCAAGAGCGGCGTGTTGATCATCGGACCGAACGCCACCTTCCTGGACTACATCGGCCAGGTGCTGCCGTCGCTCGGCGAGACCGGCGTGCTGTTGTCCACCATCGGCGATCTGTACCCGGGCGTGCGAGCGGCCCGCGAGGACTCGCTGCGCGCCGGCGAGATCAAGGGATCGCTGACGATACTCGAGGTGCTCAAGCAGGCGGTGCGCGACCGACAGGAAGTCCCCGCCGAACCCGTCCGCCTGAGCTTCGACGGTTATCCGGTCACGCTGGATCGCAAGATCGCCACCAAGGCCCGCGGCCGCGCCCGGTCCTCGCGCCGCCCGCACAACCTGGCGCGTCCGATCTTCGCCGCCTCGGTGATCGATGCGCTGACCGATCAGCTCGCCGAGACCATGGGCGCTGATCTGTCCGGCGGCCCCAGCCTGCTCAGCTCCGCCGACCGCGCCGAGATCCGCGACGAGATGCGCGCCGATCCGCAGATCCAGGCGGCGATCGCGAAACTCTGGCCGATCCTGTCCCCGCAGGACGTGCTGGCCGACCTGCTCGCCGACCCGAAACGGCTGGACCGAGCCGCGGGTTCGCTCGACCCGGCCGACCGCGCCGAACTGCTGCGGCCCGACGACGGGCAGTTCAGCGCCGCCGACGCGCCGCTGCTGGACGAACTGGCCGAACTGCTCGGCGTGGACGACGCCGAGGAGCGCGAGCGCGCCCGCCGCCGTTGGCGCGCCCAGATCGCCGAGGCGCAGGACGCCCTCGACATCCTCACCGGCTCCGCCCCCCAGGACCTCGAGGACGATCTCGATCCCGAGATCCTCATGGCCTACGACCTGATCGACGCGAGTCAGCTGGCCGAACGGCAGGACACCCGCACCCGCCAGACGACCGCGGAGCGCGCCGCGGGCGACCGCACCTGGACCTACGGCCACGTGATCGTGGACGAGGCGCAGGAGTTGTCGGAGATGGCCTGGCGCATGGTGATGCGGCGCATCCCGAACCGGTGGGTCACCGTGGTCGGGGACGTCGCGCAGACCGGCGACCCGGCGGGCGCGTCCTCATGGCAGCGAATGCTGGAGCCCTACGTCGCCTCCCGGTGGAAACTGACCGAGCTCACCGTGAACTACCGCACCCCCGCGGAGATCATGGACGTCGCCGCCGACGTCCTCGCCGCCATCGATCCGACGGCGACCGCGCCGCGTTCGGTCCGCGAGACCGGCGTCGCGCCGCGTGCGTACCGGGTCGCGTCCGGCGACGTGCACGCGGAAGTGGCCCGGCTGGTAGCCACCGAGACGGGGCCGGGCACCACCGCGGTGATCGCGCCGCAAGCGCTGGTAGCAGGGGTGGCCGACCTCGCGGGCGAGTCGGTGCGGGTGCTGACCGTGCACGAGGTGAAGGGCTTGGAGTTCGACGCGGTCTACCTGGTTGAACCGCAGGACATCCTCGGCGAATCGCCCCGCGGGCTCAACGATCTGTACGTCGCGCTGACTCGCGCCACTCAGCGGCTCGGCGTCGTGCACAGTGCGGACCTGCCCGGCGTGCTGGCCCGGCTACGCTGACCGGCACCCCGGTATCGGAACAGCGAAAGGCTCCGCGCCACATCGCCGTTCGCGATGGACGCGGAGCCTTTCGAACGTCGCGAGAGGTCAGCGCACCGTGTGCACGATCAGGACATCGGAGCGGGACTTGCGTGCCACGTCGGAGGGCACCGAACCGAGCAGCCGTCCGGCCAGGGTGTTCAAGCCCCGGTTACCGACGACCAACAGGCCGGCGTCGACCTCCTTCATCAGCGCCAGCAGCGACTCCACCGGCTCGCCGACGATGGCGCGCTCGACGATGTCGGCCGCACCCGCCGCAATCGCCTTGTCCCGCGCGATGCGCAGGATTTCGTTGGTGGGCGCGGAACCGCGTACTTGGTAGGCCTCTTCCTTGAGCACGTCGGCCGCGGCCGCGACATCGCGGTCATCGGTCGGGTAGTACGCGCAGGCGATGACCAGGGTCGCGCCGGACACGCCGGCCAGGGCCCCGGCCTTCTCGACGGCGACATACGACGAGTCCGAGCCATCGGTACCGACGACAATGGTCCGGTAGGCGGTCATTCTCTCCTCCAACTATGCGGTGGGTCGGGTGCCGCGCGCGGGTTAGCCCCGGTTCGACCGGGGTGCCGGCGCGGCGACTGGGGTCGACCATAGCGGCAAACCGGGCGGAAATTTAAGAAATCGCAAGACATCACACTCGGGGTGTGCGGCCATTCCCGCGGCGGATTCGCCAGGTAATGCCGGAAAGGCCGGAGCAACCAGGGCAGACTCAATTGCGGGGGACTAAACCTGTGAGGTGCCACAACCGCTCCGAACCGCTTTGCCGCCCTGGGATATTCATCACAGAGCCAGGTCTCTCACACCAAGGGCAGCCAGTCCGGCACGTGAATCACGCGTCCGGAACGGGCCGACGGGGACCAGTTCACCGAGCGATCAGAGCCACTGCCGATAGTTTGCCCGGAATATGCCGAGAATCGCTCCTATGAGGTCTACGGCTTCCTCTTCCTGCGGTGAAAAAGATGCGCAATATCAGCGCGCGACGCGGGACTAGAGGTCGAAAAGCGGGCCGGTGATGGTCGATCCGAGTTCGTCGACGTGCGCGAAGAACGCGAACAACATCAGGGCCGCGCCCGCCAGGGCCACGTCCTTGCTGAACTGGATCAGCTCGCTCTGCTTGGCCTCCTGGTCGGTCTCCTGCCAGAACCGGTGCATCACGACAGCGGTGGGCAGCAGCGCGAGAACGAGCAGCAGCGCACCGAGGTCGGCCCAGATACCCAGCAGCACGCTCAGGCCGCCGAGGGCGAACAGCACACCCGATCCGAGCACCGCGGCCTTCGCCATCGGGACACCTTTGCTCTGCGCGTAGCCTGCCATCGCTTCGGTCCGGGTGAAGTGCCCGAGGGCGGAAGTCAGGAACAGCATCGCGAACAACACTCGTCCGATCAATACCACAACGTCCATGTCCGGCTCCTCGTCGGCAGTCCGGCAACTAATACCGCGTTCGTATGACCTTGGCGGTGACCTCGTTGCGGAAGCGTAGCGAATTCTTGGCATATTCGAGGGGGGCCATACCCACTTCCGTGGTGAACTCACGCGAGAAGTGCGCTTGATCGAAATATCCGAGTTCCGCGGCCAACGCGGCGAGATCTTCGATACGACCCTTCGCGAGCAGATCGGCGCCGTCCTGCAGCCGGTAGCGCCGCAGCACCCATTTCGGCCCCGCACCGACGTACCGGCGGAACATGCGCTGCAACGTACGGGCGGGTACATCGAATCGCTCGGCGATCTGGTCGACCCTGGTCAGCTCTTGGTCGGTGGCCATGGCGTCGACGATGCGCAGCACCAGGGCATAAGTCGGATCCGCCAGGGCGGGACGGTCTGCGAGGTAGTCCTCGACGACGCGGCGGCGCCGCTCGACGCTCGGCGCGTCGAGCACCCGCTCGGTCAGGCTCGCGGCGTCGGGCAGCACCTCGTCGATGGGCACGGCGCGGTCGCGAAACGAGCCGACATCGAGCCCGGTGAACGCGCCGAACCCGCCCGCGCGGAAACGGATCCCGAATGTCTCTCCCTGCCCACTGAGTTCGCGGACGAATCTCGTGGTGACCACGCCGTTGACGAATCCACCGGTGTGCGTATCGGATCGTTCGAAGGTGAGGTTCACGCTCGGGTAGGACAGCACCTCCGCTCGGTACGGCGGTCTGCCGCGCAGATCCCAGCGCACCGCCCAGTACCACTCGACATAGCGGTCCACCGCTGGGCTCGGCGGCAAGCGAACCAGAGAGCGATGCTTCGCCTGCTCGTCCGGGTGCAGGATGCCCTTGGTGTCGGTGGGCGCGACGGGATTGCGGGCCTGCGGCGGCTCGTCGGCGAATTCGGCACTATGCGGCACGGTGTCGCTTTCTTACAAGACCCACCGACCGCGACCGGCAACAGTGGTGGTCATGACGAACACAGTGAATCCCATTGCCGACGGCTACCACTCGATCACCTGTTTCCTCGCGGTCGGTGACGGCAACAAAGCGATCGATTTCTACACCGCCGTCTTCGAGGCCGAGGTGATCACTCGCAACGACCTGCCCGATGGTCAGCCGGCCCACGCGGAACTGAAGATCGGCGACTCGACCCTGCAGATGGGCATGCCCATCCCGGACAACGGTGTCCTGGCGCCGAACGGCGAGTGGGTGCACACCTCGATCGTGCACTACTGCCCCGATGTCGACGCGGTCGTGCGACGCGCCGTCGAACACGGCGCCCGCAGCGTCGAGGAGCCGCAGACCTTCGTGACCGGCGACCGGTTCGGCGTGGTCATCGATCCCTTCGGCCATCGCTGGGCGGTGCTCACCAAGGTGGAGGACGTCTCGCGCGAAGAGGCCGAGCGCCGGGTGAACGAATGGATGGCCACCCAGTCCTGACGGCTCGGCTGCCTCCGCGGTTGTTCGGCGAACGGCCCGCGGAGGCAGCGCCGTTGCGATCCGGGTCAACTCAATCCGGCGGCGTCCATGCCGCGCAGTTCCTTCTTCAGATCCGCGATCTCGTCGCGCAGACGTCCCGCGAGCTCGAATTGCAACTCTCGCGCGGCGTTCATCATCTGTGCCGTCAGTTCTTTGACGAGATCGGCGAGTTCGGCGCGGGGCATGGACTTGAGATCGCGGCCCTCGTACACGCCCGCGCTCACCGCCCGTCCTGGCTCGCCTTGCGCACGCCTGCCGCGGCTGGCATTGCGGCCGGAGCCGCCGATTTCCACCTCGGTCTCGTCGGCCTCCCGGTACACCTGGTCGAGGATGTCGGCGATCTTCTTGCGCAGCGGCTGCGGATCGATGCCCATTTCCTCGTTGTAGGCGACCTGTTTCGCGCGGCGGCGATCGGTCTCGTCGATGGCGAACTGCATGGAGTCGGTGATCTTGTCCGCGTACATGTGCACTTCGCCGGAGACGTTGCGCGCCGCGCGGCCGATCGTCTGGATCAGCGCGGTGGTGCTGCGCAGGAATCCTTCCTTGTCCGCGTCGAGAATCGCCACCAGCGACACCTCGGGGAGGTCGAGACCCTCGCGCAGCAGGTTGATGCCCACGAGTACGTCGTATTCGCCGAGCCGCAGCTGCCGCAGCAGCTCGACGCGACGTAAGGTGTCGATCTCGGAGTGCAGGTAGCGCACCCGGACTCCCAGCCCGAGCAGGTAGTCGGTGAGATCCTCGGCCATCTTCTTCGTCAGCGTGGTGACCAGGACGCGCTCGTCGCGCTCGGTGCGTTGCCTGATCTCGTGGATCAGATCATCGATCTGCCCCTTCGTCGGCTTCACGACGACCTTGGGATCGACCAGGCCGGTCGGCCGGATGACCTGCTCGACCACCTCACCGCCGGTCTGCCCGAGCTCGTACGGACCCGGAGTGGCCGACAGGTAGACCGTCTGCCCGATCCGATCGGCGAATTCCTCCCAGGTCAGCGGCCGGTTGTCCACCGCGGACGGCAGCCGGAAGCCGTATTCCACCAGGTTGCGCTTACGGGACATGTCGCCTTCGTACATACCGCCGATCTGCGGAACGGTGTTGTGCGACTCGTCGATGACGAGCAGGAAGTCTTCCGGGAAGTAGTCCAGCAGCGTCGCGGGCGCCGAACCGGCCGGCCGTCCGTCGATATGGCGCGAGTAGTTCTCGATGCCGGAGCAGAACCCGACCTGACGGATCATCTCCAGGTCGTACTGGGTGCGCATGCGCAGCCGCTGCGCCTCGAGCAATTTGCCCTGGCGTTCCAGCTCGGCGAGCCGATCCTCGAGCTCGGCCTCGATCTCGCGCACGGCGCGCTCCATCCGGTCCGGCCCCGCTACGTAGTGGGTGGCGGGGAAGATCCGCAGCACGTCCACCTGGCGGACCACGTCACCGGTGAGGGGATGCAGGTAGTACAGCGCTTCTATCTCGTCACCGAAGAACTCGATGCGCACGGCGAGCTCCTCGTAGGACGGGATGATCTCCACGGTGTCGCCGCGCACCCGGAACGAGCCTCGGGTGAACGCCATGTCGTTGCGGGTGTACTGCACATCGACCAGTAGCCGCAGCAGCGCGTCCCGGTCGATCTCGGTGCCGACCTGCAACTGCACCGAGCGGTCGAGATACGACTGCGGCGTGCCGAGGCCGTAGATGCACGACACCGAGGCGACCACCACCACGTCGCGCCGGGACAGCAGGCTGGATGTCGCCGAATGGCGCAACCGCTCGACATCGTCGTTGATCGAGCTGTCCTTCTCGATGTAGGTGTCGGTCTGCGCGATGTACGCCTCGGGTTGGTAGTAGTCGTAGTAGGAGACGAAGTACTCGACAGCGTTGTGCGGGAGCATCTCGCGCAGCTCGTTTGCCAGCTGGGCGGCGAGCGTCTTGTTCGGCGCCATCAACAGCGTCGGCCGCTGCAACCGCTCGATCAGCCAGGCCGTAGTGGCCGACTTTCCGGTACCGGTGGCGCCGAGCAGCACGACGTCGCGCTCCCCCGCTGTGATCCTGCGCTCCAATTCGGCGATCGCGGCAGGCTGATCTCCCGCCGGCCGGTGCTCGCTGACCACCTCGAACCGGCCGCCGACGCGCTCGATATCGCCGACGGGGCGGAACTCCGAGTGCGCGAGCGGCTGCTCGGCCGCCCTGTTCTCGAAGCCCTCCGCCGGAATCTCGGTTGCGAATGCCATGCTCACCAGCGTAGGCCCACCCACCGACAGGTTTCCGGCGGCGGCGTGCGGTCACGATTCCGGCCGTGCCGTCACAGGGCCGGAGGCAGTGAAGCCGGATGTAGAGAAAGTCCACGGCGACCGGCCGAGGCCGAGGCGTATCCGAGAAGCCTGCAGCCACCCCGAATCGAGGGATACCCGGCAGCGCATCGTGGGTACACCGATATCGAGTCCGCACAACCACTTTCAACGAAGCGCCGCAGGCGCACTCCGATCGTTCTCGGTGGCAGCGATATGCCGCGCGGACAGGTGTGGACGTGCGGCCCGACAGCGTCCTCACAGCCGCGGCGCACCCACTCGGCGCGATTGGTTACATGTCCGAAATGTCCGTTGCCGCAATAGGTTTCATGTTCGAGAACACCTTATCGCGAACCGCGCGCATACCCCGCGCCAGGTGTAACCTGATCTGGTTGTTCGGACGTGAGGACAAGAGCCATGAGCGGTCTGATTCCATTGCTCGTCGCCGTGCCGGCCGTGACCGGCCTCGCCGGGTACGTCGCCAGAGACATCCGCGCGGTGGTTCCCTCCGTCGGTGGCGCCGCCACGGCCGCACCACCGGGGCCACTCGCCGCGGCCGCACCGGCGCCGCACCGGCCCAGGGTGGAATTCTTCAATCTGGCCGAACTCACCAATACCGACGCCAAGGGCTTCGTCCGCCCGGTCGACCGTTTTCACGTCGAGCCGTGGGGTCTGTATATGGCGCGCCCGGTCGCCGGACCGGATGCGCACTACCTCGAATCCTGGTTGCTGCCGAAGCTCTCGCTGCGCGCGACGCTGACGCGGACCAACCCGGCACACCACCGCGAACCCGTCTATCGCCTCGACATCGGGGAGTTCACCCGGATCGGCCCGAAGCGCTGGAAGGCGGTCGACCAGTACCTGGACATCGCGGTGCGCCCGCACCACACCGCCGAACTGCTCGGGGTCGACGAGTTGCTGGCCGCGCATGCCGCCGGACTGGTCGACACGGCACAGGCGCACCGGGCGTTCGAGCGGGCCACGGCGGTGTTGGACGGACTGGCCGCGCACGATCACTGCGTGGAGGACTGGCTGGCCACCCACGGCGTCACACTCACCTGGATGTAGCCCGCCGATCACTCCATCGACTCGACGCGTCGAGCGCGACGGTAGATTGTTGATGCATGACGCAGGCACCTATCGTCGACGTACACCGGCCGAAGGTCGAGTACTTCAACATCGCGGACCTGACGAACACGGATCCGAAAGGATTCGTGCGCCCGGTCGAGAAGTACCGCGTCGAGCCGTGGGGCCTGTACATGGCGCGCACCTCGGACCATCCGCAGTTCCACTACATCGAGTCCTGGCTGCTGCCGAAGCTGCATCTGCGCGCCACGATCTTCCACTACCTTCCGGCGCACCGGCGCGACCAGGACTACTACCTCGACGTCGGTGATTACACGGCGGTCGCGCCGAAGAAGTGGAAAGCCGTCGATCACTACCTCGACATCGTTGTGCGCTCCGCGCGCGACACCCAGCTGCTCGACGTCGACGAGCTGATCGCCGCGCACGCCGCCGGGCTGATCACCCTCGCCGACGCCGAGGCCGCCGTGCAGCACGCGACCGCCGCCATCGACGGCATCGCCGCCAACGGCCACACACTCGAGGGCTGGCTGGAGACCATGGACATCACCTTGACCTGGCTGTAGCTCCGGTGTCCACGCTGCGGACGCTGCTCGCGCCGGCTAGGACGCCGACGAGTCACGCCAGGCGAGAGCCCTGGGATAGGCGGCGTCGAACCACGGCTCCTTGACGTCGAGGTAGGCGGCGGTCGCCGCCGCGCCTGTCAGCCCCACCGCCGCCGCTTCGCCCGCGCGCTTGACGGCGAGGTACTCCGCGCGCGCCTCGGCGTCCGCGCGCAGCCAATCTCGCAGCAGCAGCGCGTACTGCTGCCCGGGCGAGCCCTCGGCGCGCACGTGTACGTTGGCCAACCGGCCCGGGTCGGCGTTCTGGTGGAAACGCTTGCTCCACAGCGCGGTATCGGTGCCCGTGGGGTCCTGTGGCGTCGGCTTGGGATTGTCCTGGGTGTTCTCCGGCCGCACCGGGAATCCCGCCGCGCCGAGGGCGCCGCGCAGCCCGTCGGCGGCGGCCAGATCGGCGACCGTGACCTGCAGATCGATCACGTCCTTGGCGGGCAACCCCGGCACCGAGGTGGAACCGACGTGGTCGATGCGCGACGCTGCGCTGCCGCAGGCCACCCACAGCCGGGCGATCAGCCGCTGCGCCTGCGCGGGCCAGGCCGGATCGGCGGGCACGAGCCGGATGCCGTCGCGGCGAGCGGGCGTCCCGGCACGCAGATTGCGCTCGAAGGGCAGCAGACGCTCGGCCCACAGCCTGCGCACCTCTGCCTCGACCTCACCGGGCGCGCCACTGTTGTCCAGCAACACATCGGCAACGGTCCGGCGCTGTTCATCGGTGGCCTGCGCCGAAATACGTGCCCGCGCATCCGCTTCGGCGACGCCGCGGAATTCCACCAGGCGGCGAATACGTGTTTCGGCGTCGACGTCGACGATGAGCACGAGATTCATCAACGGCGCGAGACCGTTTTCCACCAGAAGCGGAATATCCTGCACGACAATGGCGTCCGCGGGTGCGGCCGCGATCAATTCCGCGGTGCGTTTTCCCACCAGCGGGTGGGTGATCGAATTCAGTTTCGTGCGCGCCACGTCGTCACCGAAAGCTTTGGCCGCCAGGGCCGGCCGGTCGAGGCTGCCGTCCGCGGCGAGGATGCCGGCGCCGAACGCCTCGACCAGAGCGGCCAGCCCTTCGGTGCCCGGCTCGACCACCTCCCGAGCGATCAGGTCGGAGTCGATGATCACCGCGCCCAGATCGGCGAGCGCCCGTGCCACCGTCGACTTCCCCGCGCCCATGCCTCCGGTGAGGCCGATTCGTAACATTCGACCAGTCTCGCATCCGGACCACCCGCGAGCATTCGCCGCCCCGACGGCGGCGCCGCCCGGCAGCGGCCCGGCGCGGACGGCCGATTCGATCGATTACCCGATGTGCCCGCGCAATCCACCATCCGTCGCGGCATTTGCCCGATCCGTGACTGCGCCGAGACCGATTCGCAACAATTCCGGATGTTTACGGTTCGGCCGCGACGACTTTCCGACACGCCGAGGCAATTACTCGGGCAAAATACTCTGCCGCGCAGTTTCGTTCCGCTAATCTTCGCCGTGGCGATCCAGGCCGACACCAGCGAAGCAAAGGAACACCATTGGGCACCAGAATCAACCAGGCGGGTCGCCACCGTCTGGGCATGGCGGGACGAGTGCACTGCATTCGCATCCCTGCCGTCGCGGCGGCGCTCGCCGAGCACCGCCGCTCTTGGTTCACCGCGTTCATCAGTCCCGCGCGGCACAGTTTCGCTGCCATGCGGAGCCGTCCGGCCGCACCCGCGGTCCGGTGGGTACCTGCTACCGCAAGCTGAACCCGAGTTCGAAGTGGCCCAGCCTCTCGCCAAGGCTGGGCCACTGTTTTGCGTGCCCGGGGGCGGGCGGTAACGAAACAAAGCGCCGTCCGGCAACACCGGTCGCCGGCCGGTGAAATTCACGAAAGTTCCCACCGATCGACCGGGGGTGCCGCTGCGGCAGCCGGACTTCATTTCGGGCGACGATCGGCGAAGGTGAGATTGTTCGCGCACCCCACAGACCGATTTTTGGGTAATCGCGCCACTGAGCGAAAGACCGCGAAACGGGAAGCATTTCATTCGCTATTTCGTGTGCCGTGTTTCGAATACCGCACACGGGCGTGAGCAGCCGAGTCGCCGCGGAAGTCGACATACCGGCGAACGGCCGGACAGACATCACCGAGCCGGAGTCGCCGGCGACGACACCGCGGGGACGCTAGGCAACCAGCCTTCCCCTCGGAGAGGCGCTTCGGAGGCTCCGCAGAACCGGTCCCGCCTAAAGCCCGAGTGAGCGGACCAGGTCGCGCATTTCGGCGCGGAAAAGCTTTGCCGGATCCTGGGATTGCGGACGCAGATGGCCGTACACCTCGAGCGCGATCGGGCCGTGCATCCGGCCCCACATACGCAGCGCGAGGGCGAGCGCATCGGGAGGCAACTCCGGAAAGCCGGAGCGGACATGCCCGGCCAGGTCCGCGTCGAAATCGGACCACGCGCAGTCACCGACGGTTTGCGTCGCCGCGGCGCGTGGCCACGCGGCGGCCGCGAGACCGACCAGGCCGGTGCAGGCCCGCAATTCGGCCGCGGCGGCGGGCCCACCCGGCGGCGGCCGATAGCCAGCGACCGGGTCGCCGTAGATGAGCCGGAATTCGGCGGGCCGCTCGACCGCCCAAGCACGCACGGCCTCGGCCCAGGCCATGATGCGTCCGGCCGGATCCTCCGACGCCACGGCATCGCGCGCCGCTTCGAGCCGGTCGACCAGGGCCGTGTAGACGTCCGAGATGAGGGTGGAGATCAGGTCGTCGCGGGTGGCGAAATAGCCGTAGATCGCCCCCGCCGTCATGCCCATCTCACGGGCGATGGCGCGCAACGAGATCGCGTCCGGGCCACCCTCGGCGAGCAGTCGCATCGCGATCGTCTCGATGTCCTCCAGCGTTTGGGCGCGCAGGCGCTCCCGGCGACTTCTCACGATCTCGGCCACGGTTGACACCCTACAGCGTTCGACTACTATCTGCCGTGTCTTAACTGAACGCCGTGTAGTAAATAAACAACGTTAAGGAGTGGTCGTGGATATCGGGGTTTTCGGGGCGACCGGCGTCATCGGTTCCCGCGTCGTCACCGAAGCACTGCGGCGGGGGCACCGGGTCACCGCCTTCACACGCGACGCGGCGCGTTTCCCCGCCCGGCGCGGAGCGGAGACGTGGGCGGTGGCCGACTGGCTGGACACAGGCAGCATCGCGGAGGCCATCGACGGTCTCGACGTCGTCGTGAGCGCGGTGAACGCCGGGCACGGCATCGCCGACACCATCGCCGAGGCGGACAACTTCGTGGTGGGGGCGCGGGCGATGGTCGCCGCACTCGACCGGCAGCCGCGCGTCCGGTTGATCGCCGTGGGCGGGGCGGGCAGCTTGGAAGTCACGCCGGGCACGCGATTGCTCGACACCGGTGCGGAGTTCACTCGCACCCTCACCGAAGTCCTCGGCGTCCCTGCCGAGTACGCGCAGGTAGTGCGCGCGTTACGTGACGCATTGAACATCTATCGGCTGTCCGATCGCCAGTGGACCTATCTGAGTCCCTCCTCGGGGCGGATCGAGCCCGGCGAGCGCACCGGCCGCTTCCGGATCGGCGGTGATCAGCTCCTGGTCGGCGGCCCGGACATCTCCGCTGAAGACGTGGCCGTCGCGATCATCGACGAAGCGGAGCTGCCGCGTTTCGTTCAGCGTCGCTTCACCGTGGGCTACTGAAGGGACGGACCCTAGGGAAGCGCTGCGCGCTGCGGTTGTTGCGTACACCCCGTTTCTGTCGGACCTCTCCGGCATAATACGAAGTGTCGGACGTCGATCTGGTTGCCACTCAAAGTAATCCGCAACCCGAGAGATAAGGGGCCCCCATGCCCGACGTCCAAGCTTCGACGCCCGACCGACGCGCCGTGGACCACGAAGAGCTCGTGGTCTTCGCGGCCGAGATCGAGCGGCACCGGTCGCTGCTGCGCCACGCCGCGCAGGACTATCGGTGGCGCGTGGCCCAACGGATCGAGCACCTGGACCCGTCGGACCAACAGCCGTTCCTGCGGCAGGCGGAGCAATTCATCGAGTCGCTGCTGATCGACCCGATCCGGCACAGCACGATGGACCTGAATGCTTACCGGGCCATCCGGGACGGCGTCCCCGTCCGGTTCGACGCCGAACGCCGAACTTACGTCTTGCGTCGTCCGGAGGGGGAACCGCTGGTGATCGGCCCTGGGTTGCCGGAGCATCGACTGGGCGTCATCGCCCGGCTGGCCTCACTCGGGTTGCGGCTGGAGCAGATTCAGGTCGTGGCGCTCACCACTGCCCAGATGGTGGCGCCACACGAGGCGGCCGAGCCACCCGAGAAGCTTCCCGAAGTGCAGCGCGGGACGACGAAGCCTTCGCGGGACATTCTGCGGGCCTCACCGGTGTAAGTGTCGGTAGCCCGTTGACCAGAACCATGACAACGACTGTGCCCCAACCGGAT
>NZ_JBHVDM010000043.1:0-9611 GCF_042802775.1 Nocardia sp. NPDC057455
GTCATGAGGCGACGCGCGACACCGTGGTGAGGGTCCCGATGAGGGCGGTGTCGTGATCCGCGGCGCGGAAGCGGGGGTGGTCGAGGATGTCGTGCAGGAACTCGGTCGTGGTGGCGACGCCCCTACCGCGGATCCTGGTCTCGGCCAGTGCCCGGCGCATCCGCGCGATGGCCGCGGGACGGTCCGGCGCCCAGACGATGATCTTGGCGAGTAACGAATCGTAATGCGGTGGAATGGCATAGCCGGGGCCGACATGGGTGTCGATCCGGACGAACGCTCCGCCGGGCAGCACGCATTCGGTGAGCGTGCCGGGTGCCGGCGCGAATTCGCGCTGCGGATCCTCTGCGTTGATTCGGCATTCGATGGCCACCCCGCGCGCAGTGGCGGCTTCCTCCGGCAGCGCCAACGGCAGCCCGGAGGCGATGCGCAGTTGCTCGGCGACGAGATCGATGCCGGTGACCATCTCGGTGACCGGGTGCTCCACTTGCAGGCGGCAGTTGACCTCCATGAAGTAGAAGCGGCCCTGGTGATCCAGCAGGAATTCGAAGGTTCCGGCACCGACGTAGCCGACGGCCTCGGCGCCACGAACGGCGGCCGCGCCGATCCGGGCGACGAGTTCCTCCGACAGCCCCGGAGCGGGCGACTCCTCCACGAGCTTCTGGTGCCGCCGCTGCAACGAGCAGTCCCGAACGCCCAGATGCCGCACCGCGCCCTGCCGATCGGCCAGGATCTGGACTTCGATGTGCCGCGCGGAGTCGAGGTAGCGCTCCACGTAGAGGCGGCCGTCGCCGAACACGGCGGTGGCATTGGCGCGGGTCTCCTGCCAGGTCGCGGCGAAGTCCGCCGAGTCACGCACGACCCGCATTCCGCGCCCGCCGCCGCCCGCCACCGCTTTGATGATCACCGGGTAGCCGATGTCGTCGGCGAGGGCATGCGCCTCCTCCACCGTGTCGAGCGGATCGCGGCTGCCCGGCAGCAACGGCAACCCCGCCGCGGCCATCAGCGACCGCGCCGTCGACTTGTCGCCGAGATCGGCCATGATCGAGGCGGGCGTGCCGACGAACACGAAGCCCTCCGCCTCGCACACCTCGGCGAAATCCGGGTCCTCGGACAGGAATCCGTATCCGGGGTGGATGGCGTCGGCGCCGGTGGCTCTGGCGGCCTCGATGATCGCGGGAATGTAGGAGTAGCTGCGCTTCGCGGGCCCTGGACCGATCCGGAACGCCTGGTCGGCCAGCCGGACGGCGGCGGAATCGGCGTCGGCCGCGGAATACACCGCGACCGTGCCGATCCCGAGTTCGGCGCAGGTGCGGATGACCCGCACGGCGATCTCGCCGCGATTGGCGACGAGCACCTTGCGGATCGGCCGCACGGTCACCGCACCACCTCGAGCACCAGCAGCGGTGCGCCGTGCTCGACCGCCTCCCCGTTCTCGACGAGGAATTCCGCCACCCTTCCCTCACGGGTCGCGGTGACCGGAATCATCAACTTCATCGCCTCGACGATGCCGATCTGCTGGCCGGCCCGCACCGGATCGCCTTCGATGACGAACGGTGCGGCACCGGGTTCGGAGGCGCGATAGAACACACCGACGGTTTCCGCCGTTATCGTGAAAGTATCGGCATCCGAACGAGTTTCGACAGACACGGATTCGGCGAGCACGGCCGCCGCGGGGGCGGGGGTGGCGGCCGTCGGCGCGGCGGTGATCGGCCCGCTGGTCCCGTTGTGCCCGTCCCAGCTGATCCGCAGCACCAACGGACCATTGGCGACGGTCACGGAGGTCGGCGCGGTCTCGGCCCGCACGGACAGCGCGTGCCGGGACAGCACGGCCAGCGCCTCGTCGGCGTCGACCGGATTCAACGCCCGGCCGGCCGGCTCGGTGGTCACGGACTCGGTCATCACTTCTCCTGATCGTTCGTGGGCAGCCCGAATACACGGAAGCGGTGGTGGCGCCGGTCGAGCAGTTGCGCCACTTGAAGTCGCGCCAAGTCGGCGACGGCGTGGCGCAGCGCCTGGCGCAGGGCGGCGGCGGCCGCGGCGGGATCTCGGTGCGCGCCGCCCGGCGGCTCGGGCAGCACCGCGTCCGCGACGCCGAGTTCGAGCAGGGAGGTCGAGTCCACCCGCAGTTCGGCGGCGGCGCGCGGCGCTGCGGCGGCGTCCTTCCACAGGATCGAGGCGCATCCTTCCGGGCTGATCACCGAGTAGACCGCGTTCTCGCACACGATCACCCGATCGGCCACAGCCAGCGCGAGCGCTCCCCCGCTGCCGCCTTCGCCGGTGACCACGGTGACCACCGGAACGGGCAGCCCGGCCAGCAGTTTGAGCGATTCCGCGATGGCGACGGCCTGCCCCTGCTCCTCGGCGGTGACGCCGGGATAGGCGCCCGCGGTGTCGACCAGCGTGATCACCGGAAGACCCAGCTTGGCGGCCAGCCGCAGCACACGGGCCGACTTGCGATAACCGGAGGGGGTCGGCATACCGTAGTTGCGCTGCGCCAATTCGCTTGCCGTGTGCCCCTTTTGCGTGCCGATCACGATCACGGGTGTGCCGTCGAGGCGGGCCAGCGCGGTGATCATGGCCGGGCAGTCGGCCGACAACCGGTCGCCGTGCAGCTCGATGAATTCGTCGAAGGACGCGGCCAGATAGTCCAGCGTGGTCGGCCTGCCGAGCTCGCGCGCGGCTCGCACGCTCTGCCAGGCGTCGCGCGGCGCGAGCTGGGTCACGTCGGCGCGGACCGGGTTCACGTCGTCCGCGAGTTCGATGCGGCGCGAGCTGTCGGAGGCCGACGCGAGCAGGCGAGCCAGCCGGTCGCGCAATGCCGAGCGGTGGCAGATCATGTCCACCACGCCGTGGTCGAGCAGGAACTCCGCCGTCTGGAAGCCGGCGGGCAGCGTCTCGCCGATGGTCTGCTGGATCACCCGTGGCCCGGCGAAGCCGAGGCGCGCGCCGGGCTCGGCGATGATGATGTCGGTGGACGTGGCGTAGGAGGCCGCCACGCCGCCGTAGGTGGGATCGGTGATCACCGAGATGGTCAGCACACCCGCGTCATCGAGTTCCCGCAGCGCCTGGCTGGTCTTGGCCATCTGCATGAGCGCGAGGATGCCCTCCTGCATGCGGGCGCCGCCGGACGCGGTGACCAGCACGAGCGGCACGCGCGCCGCCAGCGCCGTCTCGGCCGCGCCGGTGACCGCTTCGCCGACCGCACCGCCCAGACTGCCGCCGAGGAAACGGAAGTCCATGACCGCCAGCACCGCCGGCGCGCCACCGATCGTGCCGCGCACGCACCGGATGGCGTCGGGCAGCCCGGTGCGACGGCTCGCCTCGGCATGCCGCTCGGGATAGGGCCGGGAATCATTGAAGCCGAGCGGATCGACCGCGGTCGCGGCCGGTTCGATAGGCCGTGCCGAGCCCGGGTCGAGCAGCGCCTCGATGCGCTGGTCGGCGGTCAGCATGCCGTGCCCGTCGCAGTCCGGGCACACCCGGCCCGCGCGCTCGTAGCGTTTGGCGTAGAGCATGGCGGCGCAGGACGGGCACACCATCCAGGAGGTCCGGGTGTCCGGACCGCTCTCCAGCGTTGTCATCGTTCCTCCCTCGGTCGGGGTACGAATCGGGCGCAGTCGGCGGGTAGCCGCACGCCCGCGGTGCGCAACTGGGCGACGCGGGTGAGGTAGGCCGCGCCCAGCATCATCTGGTCGGCGATGTCGGCGACGTGGCGGTTGCGCAGCGCCGCCAGATAGCTTCCGGCCACCCAGTTGTTGAACCCGCCCATCGCGGGCCCGCACCAGATCTGATAATCGGCGACGCGGTCGGCCTCGCCGCGAATGCTCCACCCCGACGACAGCCCCAGATACCACCGGAACACCAGCGCCATTTTGCGTTTAGGGTCCGTGTCGGCGCCCGCCAACTGGGCCGGATCGCGCTCGGTGAAGTAGGTAACGCAGTCCGCCCACACGGCGTCGAGGGGCCGCTGGAACAGCGTGGCCTCGAGATCGCGGCGCAGGTCGGCCGGGATCGCGTCGATGCCGCCGTACGCGCGGTAGGTGTCGTAGAGCCGCTGCGCGCGGGTGGCGAACATGGTGCCCCTGCGCAGTACCTGCACCTGAACGCCCAGCTCGAACATGTCCGAGGACGGTGCCATGGTGCAGTCGGCGAAATCCGCCTGGGTGAGCAGCTGTTTGGTGGTGTCGCACTGGGCCGCTTCCCGGGTGGCCTGATTCACCGATCCGGTCACCACGTACGCGGCCCCGAGCGCGAAGGCCGCGGCCGCGGCGGCGGGGGTGCCGATACCGCCGGCCGCACCGACCCGGACCGCCGCGGCGGCGGGCACGATGCGGGCCAGCCGATCGCGCGCCGCGATCAATTCGGGCAGCAGCACCAGCAGCGGCCTGCGGTCGGTGTGGCCGCCGGAGTCGGCTTCGGCCGTGATGTCGTCGGCCATCGGCACCTGTTCGGCGAGCCGGGCCTGCTCCGGTGTCAGGTCACCCGATTCGACCAGCCCGCGCAGCAACCGCGCGGGCGCCGGGCGCAGGAACGGCTCGGCCACCTCCACCCGGGAGACCTTCGCGATCAAGCGATGACGCACCTCGACGCGTCCCTGCCGGTCCACGGCCAGCCCCGCCGCACGGTAGCGCACGACCTCGCCGGTGAGGTCCATGAACGCCGACGCCTCCACGCAGCGCACCTGGTGACGCAGGCAGGCATCGACGATCGCGCGCTCCAGAGCGGGTTCGGAAGGACTGTGGATCAAGTTGCACGCGAACGGCTTTCCGACCAGCGTGCGGCTCAACTCGGCCAATGCCACGTCCACGGCGGCGGGCGGCGTGCCCGCCGCGCCGTAGGAGGCGAGATATCCCGCCCGTGACATCGCCGAAACCAGAGCGGGCGAAGCGATTCCGTTCGCCATGGCGCCCGCCGCGTACGCCGCCCGCACCCCATGGGCGGCGGCGAACCGCCGATCGCCCAGCTGTTCGGGCGGCAGCGGGGCCACCGCCGCGAGGACGTCGGCGTGCGCCGTGATCCGCTCGTCGGATGTCGCGCCCACCCGGCCCTCGTGGCGCACGATCCAGCACGGGCGCGTCAGGTCGGACAAGACGGCGGTGATGCCGTCGGCGGTGTCCGCGAGGGCGCCGAGCCGGGAAGTCGTCATCAGCGTTCCTTCCGCTCGACGAGTTCGACCGCGAGGTCGATCAGCTCGTAGATGCGCAGACCCGGCTTCCACAGCGAGCCGTCGGCCACGACGGTGACGCCGTGCGGGCCGCGATGGATCTGCTTGATGTGGGCTTCGAGTTCGACGGTGCCGTCGGTGGGCAGGAACTGCCCGCGGTAGCGCCAGGTGAACGTCCGTTCGGCGGGGATACGGAAGACCGGATCGCCGATCGTGTCGGCGAATCCGGCGTCGAGCATCCACTCCTGGATCGCGTGGATCACCGATTCCACTCCGAGCGATCCCGGGATCACCGGGTCGAGGTGGAAGTGCCGGGCGAAGTACCAGTCCGACGGGTCGATCTCGCGCAGCGAATGCAGATACCCCGCTTCGTACCTGCCGCCGCCGTCGACCACCTCGACCTGATCGATCAGCGCCAGGGTGCGCCGGGCGCAGAGCGGGGCCGAGGCGTCGGCGCGGCGGGCGGCGACGTCGATGGTGCGTACCCGCGCGTCCGGGTGCTCCGCCAGCCAGGTCGGCGCGGGGCGGCCCGCGTCGAGGCCGGTCTGGTTGGCCAGAGCCTCGTCGCTGAAGTAACCGAACATGGTCTCGCCGGTGTAGAACGGTTCGCCGTCCACACTGAGCGTGTAGTCGAAGGTCTGTAGCGACGAGCCGGGCAGGATGGTGGTGGACAGCAGTCGGGAGGACTGGCGAATGGTTTTGTCTCGCAGATCGATCTGCCGCAGGACGGTGGCGGTGCCGCCGAGGTTGCGCAGGCTCAGGGTGGTGCCGGGCTGGGTGAGCGTGGGGCCTGCGTAGTACCCCATCAGCAGCGCCGCCTGCAACGAGGTCTCCATGTAGACGAAGTGCGGCATGGAGTCGTTCGCGGTGTCGCCGTAGTACCAGGAGTCGGCGGGTGAGTCGTATTCCGTGGTGTATGACGCGCTGTCCAGGGACCCGCGCCTGCCGTCGAAGTCGAGCACCCGGTCGACCAGCAGCAGGCCGCCGGTCGGCAGGCGGGTCGCCCGCACGCCGCTGTATTCCGCGAATTCCGGCCCCATGGCGATCGCCTGGTCACCGCGGGCCAGATGCGTCATGTGGAACTCGTTGAGCAGCAGACTTTCCGAGACCTGGCCCGGGCCGACGCCGCTGCCCGGCCGCTCTACCACCGTGACCGTGACGCCGAGTTCCCCGTTCACGCCCGCGACGCGCGCAGTGCCGGTCACGTGCGGCCGGGGCACCAGGTCGAGAGCGGTCACCGTCAGTGTGATCGTCCCGGAGGTGGCACTCGGGATGGTGCCCGCGCATTCGGCGACCAGGGAGCTGCCCGACAGCACCAGCGGCATGCCGAGGTACAGCGCGAACACCTCCGCGGTCTGTATGGCCGCCGCCCGCGGGTCGCCGTCGAACCGGGCCGTGACACTGCCGTTGCCCGAGCCGCCGTACAGCTCGATGGCGGTCACCTCGGTGAGCACGAGCGGACCCGGCCCGGCCGGCCGGGCCGCTACTTCGATGCCGGAGCGCCGATGCGCGGGCCCGAACACACCGCTCAGGTCGCCTTCGGTGAGACGGAGCAAGGCCGCTCGATCGAGACGGGTGCGAGAGGTACGGGCCAACGGCTTGAAAGCCGACTCCGCCGCGGTGACCCAGGCGGTCCCGCCCGTCGTCTCGGTGTCGACCGCTCGCTGCCACACCGCCCGCTGCAAGGCCAGTTGCGCGCTCAACGCCGCCCGGTGCGCCGCGACGACACCGGAGCGGATCTCGGCGAGCGGCGCGGCACGGTCCGTGCGCGCCGCCGGCGCACCGGGTTGTATCCCGGACTCGGCCGAATCCTTCTCCGCCGCACTGCGGATCGGCGCCCCGTCGGAGGACGGGGCGAGCGGACTCGTCCGCGTGCCCACACTGCCGGTATCCGTCCGGCGTGACGGCACCCCCTCGATACGCTCCCGGGTCTCCCCCGCCGGCGCGGTCACCGGATCGAACGGAATACCGTCGAACTCCAGCGTTGTCATGCCATCCACCGCCTCACCGAGGTCAGGAACTTCTCTGTCAGATCGGGTGTCGTCACCACGGTGACGTCCGAGAACCGTTGCAGCACAGTGCCGTCCGCCGTCGTGGCGGTGGCGTCGATCCGCGCGTCGAATCGACCGGTGCGCGGGTTGTCCACGGTGAGCACGAACGACTCGCCCGTGGGCAGGGGCCGGAAGTAGTCGGCCCGCCCCACGCCGAGTGGCAGGCAGGCGCTGCCGAGCAGCCGGTGGCCGAGCACCGGTGGTCCTTGCAGGATCAGGTCGGCGAGCACCGGATCGTGCAGTCGCCCGGCGTAGGCCCCGCCCGCCACGGCGGCGGTGGACAGTGCGCAGTCGAAGACGATCGCTTCGTCCGAAGCCGCTCGGACCCGGCGCAATCCTTGCAACGCGGGCGCGTGGAATTGGACGGCGTCGTGGTAGATGGTCGCCTCGCCGAGCGAACCGTCCGGCACCGGCAGGCGCGGGGGCCGATCGGCCGTTTCGGCGAGCTCGAGGGCCGCACGGAAGTGCACGGCGTTCTCGCCGCGCACCGTCACGTACACCGTGGACGCGCCCTCGTCGCTCGGCGTCAGCTCGAGTTCCAGCTCGTCGAGCGGGCCATCGAAGACGATCCCTTTGAGAACCTGGAAGTCCCGGACGCCGACCACCGTACGGCCCGGCAGGCCGCGTTCGGCGAAATTGATCATCGCGCCGAGACCGAAGGTGGCGGGGAAGACGACGTGCTCACCGATCCGGTGCGCCGCGATGATCGGGTCGTCGGTGATCCCGATGATCGTCCGGCGGGCCCGCACCTTCCCGGTCGCGGCCCTCGTGTCCGACAGCGACTTCGCCGGTCCGATGAGCACGACCGTGTCCCTGGAGCGGGCCTCGGTGAACTGCTCGGTGAACGCCGCCGCACCCATCTGCGGGTCGAGCAATTCGACACCGCGGGTGCGGAAGTGCTCCCGCAAGGCGGGAGTCACCATGCCGCCGTCCCAAGCTCCCCAATCGATCGCGGTGACATGGCAATTCGGCTGACGGTTTCGCCAACTCACCGCGAATCGCGAGAGCGCTTCGTTCGCCGCCGCGTAGTCGGCTTGACCGGCATTGCCGAACAGTCCGGCCACGGAGGTGAACAGCACCAGATGCCGAAGCTCACCGAGCGCGCGGAGCACCGAAGCCAGTCCGGCGATCTTGGGGTCGAGCACCCGGGCGACGGACTCGGCGGTCTTGTCCGTGATCGTGGAATCGGCCAGTACTCCCGCACCGTGCACGACGCCGGTGATCGAGTCACGCCACGGTGCGAGCGCGGCGGTGACCGCCTGCTCATCGGTGACGTCGACCGCGAGGTAGTCGGCGCGCGAGCCGAGGACGGCCAGCGTCCGGCGGATCTCGCGCGTGGCGCGGACGCCCGACACGGCACGCTCGATGTCGCGCGGTTTGGCGCCGGATCCGGCCAGCGCACGCACCGCGGTGGTCTTCAGATCCGCGTCGGGCACCCCCGCCGCCCAGTCGGGCTCGTCGGCCTGCTCGGAGCGTCCGAGCAGTACGAAACGCGCCTCGCTGCGCGCGGCCAGGGCGAGCACGCAGGTGGCCGTGACGCCGCGCGCGCCGCCGGTGACCAGCAGGACGTCCTCGGCGGTGAGCGTAGTGGGCTCCTGCTCCGCACCCGTCCGGACCGGGACGACGGTGCGCGCGGGGCCGTGCCCGCTGGGCACCGGGGTCCGTCGCTGCCCTGTCGCGTCGATGCCGACCTCGAGCGTGTCGCGGGCCGGATCGAACAGTTCGGCCGTCACGAACTCCGCCAGTTGCCGCGCGGAGCAAGCGGGATCGATGTCCAACGCCCGGCAGAACAGTTCCGGCTGCTCGGCGGCGAGGGTTTTCACCACACCGCCGATGCCGCCGAGCAGTGCGTGCTCCGGCTGCGAGCTGCCCAGGAAGCCCAGCGCGCCGTCGAGCCGCGTCACCGTCACGAACGCCGCTCGGTCCGGACCGCCGTGTAGCAGCGCCGCGGTGCGGCCGGCCACGAGGATGCCGTCGGTCAGATACCGTTGCGCCGATGCCCAGTCGGCGGTGCCGCCGAGCAGGACCAGGCAGAGGTCGAGGGGCTCGCCGTCGAGTTCGTCCACCGAATTCACCCGGAGCACGGTCCAATCCAGGCCGGCCAGCGCGGCGGCGAGCGCGTCACCGCCGGTGTCCGGCGCGCCGGACAGGTCGACGAGCACAACCCGCGCCCCGTCCCGGTAGGGCGCTATCGCCCGATCCAGCGCAGGCAGCGAGACCAGTTCGACGGCGTGCCGCGACGTTCCCGCCGCGGCCTCAGCTTTTGGGTGGACATCACTCCCCGCCACCCCGGCGAGTTCCACCACGATCTGATCCAGTGTGCGAAGCGCGCCCAGCTGTTCCGGGCCGAGACTCGGTAGGTTCGGAAATCGTTCCTGCAGCGCGCCGATCACCTG
>NZ_JBHVDM010000043.1:9710-54684 GCF_042802775.1 Nocardia sp. NPDC057455
GCACCCGCTTGATCGAATCCACCCCGAGATCGGCCTCCAGATCCATCGACGGATCCACCATCTCGACCGGATACCCCGTCTTCTCCGCGACCACCTCACGCAGCGCAAGCCGCAACTCGTCATCCGATACCGGTGCGACGCTTTCGTTCCCCGTCGCGGGCGGCCCGGCCGTGGTCTGCGCACCGGTGCCGCCGAGCAGCTCGGCGATCTGATCCAGCGTCCGCACCGTGCCCAACTGCTCCGGGCCGAGACTCGGCAACTGCGGAAAGCGTTCCTGCAGCGCGCCGATCACCTGCACCCGCTTGATCGAATCCACCCCGAGATCGGCCTCCAGATCCATCGACGGATCCACCATCTCGACCGGATACCCCGTCTTCTCCGCGACCACCGCACGCAGCGCGCTGCGCAACGCCTCGCCGGTCACCCGGCCGCTGGTCGCAGGCGCGGACGGTGCGTGACCCTCGTTCGCCGAAGCCGTGGATGGCGCGTGACCGTTGGACGCCGGAGTGGATTGTGTCGCAACGAATCCCGGTTCAGGAGCAACTCGGTGATCGTCCACGACCATGGCGGTGGCCAGCGGGCGGCGTACCGGTGCGGGCTCGATCGCCGCACGCGGAGCAGGAGCCGGACGGGCGACCTGGGTCGAGGGCCGCGCGACCGGAGCGAAGCCGCTTTCCAGCTCGACCAGCTGGGCGAGCACTTCGCTGGCCCGTGCATGGCTGTGGCTGATCGCGACGCCGTGCTCCTTGACCGCCTCGATGGCGCGCACCGTGGCGGCGTCGAGCCTGCCGTCGCCGAGCGCGCCGGCCAGGCCGCGGGCCATGTCCAGCTGACCGTCCAGGAACTGACGGTGGGTGTCCAGATGCTGTACGAGCGCGCTCTCCAGCGCGTCCGAGCCTGCGTCGCCGTACTGCGGTGTGGGGTACACGGGAGTCTCCGATGCTGCGGTGGAATCGGTGGGCACGACCCGCCGCCCGGCGGGCTGGTGATCGACCACGCTGTCGACCGGAGCGGAGGCATCCGCGAGAACGCTGAGCCGGTAGTCGTCCGCGAGCGCGGCGGCGTAGCTGTTGCGCCGGGTTTCGGGCACATACTCCGGCGCCGACATCGTCACGGTCATCGCACGAGCGGAGACCGCCGCCTCCGGCGCGGGCGCGGCGTGCCGGTTGATGCCGTGCAGGCCGAACCCGAGCACGGCCAAGCGCACCGCCGCACGGGTCAGCGCGAGATCGCTGTTGCCGATCGGGCCGGAATCGGTCGCGATGACGACCACGTCGTCGCCGAGGGTGCGCCGCACCAATGAGGTGAGCACCTGCTTCGGCCCGAACTCCACGAACACGGTGCAGCCCGCGTCACGCATCGCGGTGAGCGCGGCGACGAATTCGACCGGTTTGCCGAGCTGTTCGGTCAGCACGGCCCGGTTGGCCGCCACGTCGCCGCCGTAACGGGCCTCGGGCGTGTTGGCGAAGACCGGGGCGTCCGGCGCGCCGATGCGCACCTGGGCGACGGCGGTCGCGAACGCCGCGCTGGCATGGGCGACGTAGGGCGTGTGGAACGCACCGGACACCGGCAGCGCGCGCGTGGCCACGCCACGCTCGCCGCAGCGCGCGACGACGGACGCGATGCCCTCGACGCCACCGCCGACGACGACCTGGTCGGGCGCGTTGTGGTTGCAGATCCAGACGTCTTCGACACCGTCGAGCAGTTCCTCTGCGGTCTGCCGGGACGCGCCGAGCGCCACCATAGTGCCCGCCTCGACACCCGGCTCGGGTGTCATGGCCATGCCGCGAGCGCGAGCCAGGGCGGAGAAGTCCGCGGTGGCCAGCGCGCCCGAGGCCCACAGCGCGGTCAGCTCACCGAAGCTGTGCCCGAGGTAGGCGTCGGCGCGGAAGCCGTAGTCCGACAGCGCGGTGAACTGTCCGGCCGACAACGCGCCGATCGCCGGCTGAGCGAATTCGGTTCGGCGCAAGGCGCTTTCCTGCTGCGACGCCACGTCGTCGTCGAACGCGGGCGGCGGGAAGACCACCGACGACAATCGCACCGGCGCGCCGGCGAACGCGTCGTTGGCCGCGTCGAACGCCGCACCGACGGCGGGGTTGTTCAGCGCCGCGTCCAGTCCCATGTCGACGTACTGGCTGCCCTGCCCCGCGAACAGCGCGCCCACCTTGCGTTCCGGCAGGGCGGCGGCGCGGAAGTACACGCCCTCGGGATGCTCCCAGGCCGTGGCGTCGGGGTGACGAACCAATTCGTCCACCGCGAGCGACCGCAGGTGCACGGCGTTCTCCTCGTCGACCGAGACGAACCCGACGCGCGCGTGATCCTCCGGGATGTCGCCGTCGTCGGCCGGCGTGACGCTGCGCACCGCGTCGATCAGCCCGGCCACGTCCGGCGCGTGCCACAGGTGCGCGCGGGCCGTGCGATGCAGCACCGGATGCGCGGCGCGGTCGGCGTCCGCCTCCTCCAGCACGACGTGGAAGTTGGTGCCGCCGAACCCGAATGCCGAGGCCGCCGCCCGCCGAATCGGGCGCTGCGGGTCGCGGATCCACGGACGGGTGCGCGTGTTCACGTAGTACGGCGCGTCGGCGGCGGCGATCTCGGCGTTGGGCGCCGACACGTTGATGGTGCCGGGCAACACCTTCTGGTGCAGCGCCAGCGCCAGTTTCATCACACTCGCGGTGCCCGCGGCGCCCTTGGTGTGCCCGATCTGGGACTTCACGCTGCCGAGGGCGGCGAAGGCCCGCTCCGAAGTCGCGTCGGTCAGTAGCTCTTTCAGCGCGGTGAGTTCGGTCTTGTCCCCGACCGGAGTGCCGGTGGCGTGCGCTTCGATGAGCGCCACGTCGGCGGGTGAGATCTCGGCGTCGGCGTAGGCACGATCCAGGGCCACGCGCTGGCCGCCCGCGCGCGGGGCGTAAATGCTCTTGGCACGGCCGTCGCTGGAGGAACCCAAGCCGCGGATGACGGCGTAGATCCGGTTGCCGTCACGCCGGGCGTCCTCCAGCCTGCGCAGCGCGAGCATGGTGATGCCCTCGCCGAGCAGCGTGCCGTTGGCGTCGGCGGAGAACGGGCTGATCCGTCCGCCGGCCGACAGCGCGCCGACCTTGCTGAAGCACATATAGATGAAGATGGTGTTCTCGGTGTCCACACCGCCGGTGATCATCATGTCCGCGCGGCCGTCCTGGAGTTCGGCGATGGCGGTGCGCAGGGCGGCCAGCGAGGCCGCGCAGGCCGCGTCGACGGTGCAGTTGATGCCGCCGAGGCCGAGCCGGTTGGCCACCCGGCCCGCGGTGATGTTGGCCAGCAGGCCCGGGAAGGAATTCGCTTCCCACGGCGCGAACGCCGCGACGAACCGGTCGGCGATGGCATCGGCATCGGCGTCGGACAGACCGACCGACCGCGCCGCCTCCTTGAGCACCGGCGTGGACAGCCGCGCGGCCAACGGGTGCATCAGCGGCACCGGGCCGGTGGTCCCGAGAACGACGCCGGTGCGGCTCGCGTCGTACCAGTCGGAGTCCACCGCGCCCGCGTCGCGCAGCAAGTCCCGGGCGACGCCCAGGCTCAGCGTCTGCATGGTGCTGGTTACTTCCAACTGGTTGGGCGGCAGCCCGAATTCCAGTGGGTCGAACTCGATGTCGGGCAGGAACGCGCCCCGGCGCGAGTAGGTCTTGTCCGGCGCCGCCGGATCCGCGTCGAAGTAGTCGTCCAGGCTCCAGCGCGACGCGGGGACCTCGGTGGTGCAGTCCACGCCGTCGACGATGTTCTGCCAGTACTCTCGGTAATTGTGGGCGTTGGGCAGCAGCCCGGACATCCCGACGATGGCGATCGGGTTGCGCGCCAGGCGTCTGTCGTCGGTCACGGATCTTCCTCTCGTACCGGGTGGATGGTCAGGCGGCCACGGTGGTCGCGGTGCGCGAGGCGACGAGGTCGGCGACGCCCGCGGCGAACAGGTGGTGGCCCAGCGAACTAGGGTGCAGACCGTCGGCGGTCCACATCTCCGGCCGTTCCCATTCGGGCTGGCCGGCGATGTCCAGCAGCAGCGTGCCGGTGTCGGCGACGACGTCGGCGAGCACCGCGTTGGCGAAGGCGAACCGCTCGCGCAGCAGCGCGCGGAATCCGTCCGGTACCGGCAGCCGGGCCGGGATGTCGGGGTAGCTGGCCGTGAACACCGTCGCACCGCCCGCCCGCAGTGCGCCGAAAAGCTCCGCGAGGTTGCGATCGAACCGGTTCTCGTCGAAGTCGCTCACCAGATCGTTCACCCCGACCACGACGCCGAACAGGCCGGAGCGGCCCGAAAGGGCGACTCGCAGTTGCCGTTCCAGTACGACGGTGGTCGTCGCACCGTGCTCGCCGAGGTTGCGCACCGCCGCGGGCCGCAGGCCGAGCTGGCCGCCGAGGCGCGGCACCCAGCCGCGGTAACCGCCCCCGGCCGCGGCGTCGCCGCGGCCCTCGACGAAGCTGTCCCCCAGCGCGGTCAGCACGGGCGCGCTCATGCGGTCACTCCGTCCTTGCTGATGTGCCGCGCCGCCGTGGGGAAGTTCACCTTCTCGTACAGCGCGGCCAGCTCCTCCTCGCCGAAGTACTTGTCGGGCGGGTAGATCCCGGCGATCAGCCCGAAGAAATGCTTGGTGTAGTCGGCGTCCAGCGACGTCGCGCGGAACACCGAGTCGTAGTACGGGGTCAGCGACAGCTCGGAGATGCTCAGGGTCAATTCGTAGGTGCTGGCGCTCTGCGCGTCGCGCTCGCGCTGGTATTCGGCCAGCGCCTCGTCCATCGGGCGGGCGCCGGACAGGCCTTCGTCCACCCGGTCGGCGAGCAACTGCGCGTACTTGAACGCGTCGGTGATACCCCAGCCGGTGAACGGATCCTTGTGGTAGGCGGCGTCGCCCACGAGCGCCCAGCCGGGGCCGTAGGACCGGCGGCGGTAGTTGTCCGGGTACAGCATCGGGCGGAACTGCTCCACCCGTTTGCCCGTGTCACGCAGGCGCGCGCCGATCTCCGGGTCGATCTGATCGACGATCTCCTGCACACCGGCGTCCGGGTCGGCGCGGAACTCGCGGAACCGATCGCGCTTGCGCATGACCGCGACCAAGGCGAGATCGTCGTTGGTCGGCCAGGACGCGAACTGCTGCTCACCGAATCCGGTGCGGTGCTGCATGCCCCAGTCGACGCCCTCGTAGTAGGAGTAGTAGATGAAGCACGCCGCGGGCGAGTCTTCGTACTCCTGCGCGCCGACCGCTTTGGCCACCATCGAATTGGAGCCGTCCGCGCCCACCACCAACTTCGCGCGGAACTCCTGCTCGGCGCCGTCGCCCACCGCGCCGCGGATGCCCACCACGCGGTCCCCGTCGAAGACCAGCTCGGAGACGGTGAAGCCCTGGATCACCTCGGCACCGGAGTTGCCCGCCGCCTCGACCAGGATCTTGTCCAGCACCGTGCGGCGCGGGCAGTAGACGACGTCGATGCCGTCGGCGGCGGGATCGGCGAAGCCCTTGATGACGATGTCGGTGTAGGAGAAGTTCAGGTGCCGGATCGGCGGCACGCCGGAGGCGACGACCTCGTCCAGCAGGCCCCAGGACTTCAGGAAGCCGAGCCCGGCCTGGTGGAGGTAGTGGGTCGAGGGGGTGTCGCTGGGGAAGCTCGCGCGGTCGACGGCGAGCACCCGGTAGCCCTTCCCGGCGAGCAGCATGGCCAGCGGGGAGCCCGCCACCCGGGTTCCGACAACGATGACGTCGTACATATTCGCATCACTTTCCGGTAGTCGAATTCCGATTTCGAGTCTGTGGCCGCGACGGGTGCTCCACCACCGCGGCGGGCCCTCATTCATCGGGCGATCGGCCGCGGCTATCGAGCGGGCCGGGAAGCGGAATACAGCAGTTCGATATCCGCGGCGTACGCCTCGGCGATCGCGGCGCGGCGCAATTTCCGTGACGAAGTCGACAATCCGTCTTCGACGGTGAAATCTCCGTCCACGATCCGGAATGCCCGAATCGATTCCGCGCGCGAGACGAGAGAATTCGCGTCATCGATTGCCGACTGAACGGCCGCCGTGAGGTCGCCGGCCGGCTCGGCGGCGCGCCAGCGCCGCACCTGTGCCTGATCCACGGTGATCAGGGCGGCGACGAAATCGCGGCCGTCGCCGAGCACCATGCAGTTGGACACCAAAGGGTGCAACCGGATCCGGTCCTCGAGCGGCGTGGGCGCCACGTTCTTGCCGCCGGAGGTCACCAGGATCTCCTTCTTGCGTCCGGTGATCCGCAGAAATCCGTCCTCATCGATTTCCCCGAGGTCACCGGTGTGCAGCCAGCCCTGCGCGTCCACCGGTGACTGGTCCGCGGCCGCGCCCCAGTACCCCGGCGACACGTGCGGCCCGCCCACCAGCACCTCGCCGTCCTCCTCGGCGACGGCCACAGAGGTGCCCGGGATCGGCCTGCCGACCGTGCCGAGCCGGTTGGTCTCTGGGGCGCTCACGGTCACGGCGGTCGCGGCCTCGGTGAGGCCGTAGCAGTTCAGCAGCAGCACACCGAAACCCGCGTAGAACCCGACCGTCGAATCGTCCAGCGAGGCGCCGCCGGAGATGACGTGGCGCAGTTCGCCGCCGAACGCGGCCGCCACCGGGTGCGCCGACGGCTGCGGCGCGGCCTGCGCCCGCATCAGGTCCAGACCGCGCTGCACCGCCTCCCGTTCCTCGGCCTCGGTGAGCAGGGAGCGGCAATACTTGCGGATCTTCTCCAAGCCGTAGGGAATCATCGCGAGGAAGGTCGGCCGCACCGCAGGCAACACCGGCACCAAATCGGGAATACCGGGCAGCAAGTGAGTGCGGCTGCCGCCGAACAGGCAGGCGAACAGGATGGTCTGGCCGAAGACGTGCGACAGCGGCAGAGCAAGCACGGTGGTCCCGTCGAACATGTCACCGGTGCGACGCACCGTGTTGGACGAGGACACGAACATGTTGCGATGGGTGATCACGCATCCCTTGGCCACGCCGGTGGTGCCGCTGGTGTACACGATCATCGCCGGGTCGTCTGGCCGCACGGCGGCCGTGCGCGCGGCCAGCCCCGGATCGATCGCACCGGTGGCCCAGTCCGCGATCTGCTCGAAGGTCCAGACCTCGCCCGCGCCCGCCGCGCGCAGACGCTCGGCGTCCTCGGCGCTTTCGGCAGCGAAATACGCGCTACCACTGTCGCGGAGGATGTGCTCGATCTGGCTCGGGGACGAGGTGGGATAGACCGGCACCACCACCGCCCCGAGAGCCAGCAGCGCGCAATCCAGCAGCACCCACGCCAGATTCGTGCGACCGAGCACCGCGACGCGATCGCCCGCCGCCACGCCGCGCGCCGCCAGCGCCGAGGCCAGGGCGCGGGCGCTGCGGTCCACCTCGGCGCTGGTGAGCTGCGTTCCGTCGGCGTCGCACAGCGAAAGCCGGTCCGGATGCTCGGCGGCCGCACCGGAAATCACCGAGTACAAACTCGCCGTCTCCGGAAGATCGAAACCATTCTCGCCGACCGACACCGCGATGACAGAAATCGTGTTCACAATGTCGAATTCTGGTCGGCGTCACCGAATTACCGCGCCGATGTCATCGCGGTTCCTACCGCACGAATGTCATCACCTATCGACGTGGTCAGGCCGATACCGCGCGGGCAATATCGATTCGGGCCGGTTCCGGTGAATCGATGCAATCCAGGAAAAAGCGGACCGCCGGATTCGACTCGTCCGCACGCCACACCGCGTACAAGTCGAGCGTCGGCACCGGATCGAACAGTTTGACCGCGACCGAAGCACTGCCCGGCCCACCCATGCCCATCGACACAGCCCGCGGCAGCGAGGCGAATCCCACCAGCGGGCGCACCGAGACCATGTGCGCCGTCGCACCGGGGTCGTCGGCGGTGTGCGTCACCGCGAGGGAGATCCTGGAATCCGCGGCCGCACGGAAGATCGAGTCGTACATGGCCGGGCACTGTTCGCGGGCGAACAGCACGCAATCCTGGCCCTCCAGTTCGGCGAAGGGCACGCCGGGCCGGTCGGCCCACCGGTGCCTGCGCCCGACCACGGCGACCAGTGGCACCCGGTGCAGCAGTCGGCGGTACCGGAAATCGGTCGTGCTCGGATGGCCGTACACGAGGGCGAGGTCCAGCGACCCGTCGCCGAGCGCGGCCAACTGCGGGCCGGTGCGCTTCTCCCAAAGCGACACCACGATGTCCGGATGCCGCTCGGTCATCCTGGTGAGCGCCTCCGGCAGCACATGTCTGCTGGCCGGAAGGTTGTAGCCGATGTTGAGGGTGCCCGCCCGCCCTTCGGCGGTCGCCTTCGCGGCCTGCGCCGCGCGGTCCATCTGCGCCACGATGAGCCGGGCCTGACTCTCGAACTCCCGGCCCGCCGGGGTCAGTTTGACCTCGTGCGAGTTGCGTGCGACCAGTTGCACGCCGAGCGATTTCTCCAGCTTCTGCAGCTGGGCACTGAGACTGGGCTGCGTGAGATGCAAGCGCTGCGCTGCGCGGCCGAAATGCAGCTCTTCGGCGATTGTGATGAATGAGACCAGATGTCGGAACTCCATGCCGCCGGCTCCTTCCGCGTACCGGAAACGTTAGCGCCAGCAGGTAACCGAGGATGAACCACAGCCGGACGAACAGCGCCGAGACCGTAGCGGATGGGTGAACTGCCCCCGCAGCGGGGACAGGGTGTGCTACCCGCGCCCGTGACCATTCAGCATCCCCGAAACCCCCCTCGGCGGCAACTCGGAGAACCCCTTGCCCGCCGACGACTCGGCGCACGCCCACATCGCACGGCGACATGCGGCGAGACCGGCGCGGATGGCCGAGGCGCTAGTCGAAGTACCGGTGGAACCACGCGGTCAGATCGGCCTCGCTCTTCGGACCCTCGTCCGGGTGATCGGCGCGCAGCGCGCAGAAATGCCCGGCGATCCCGAATTTCTGGTGGATCACGAACAGGCAGCTCGGGCCGAGCGCGGGATCGGTGTTCGGATAGCAGAAGAAGCGGCCGAGGACGTTGCCGTTCTGTCGCCAGACGTCGTCGCCCGGGTCGCCGCGACCGCATACGTGCCCCGAGAACTGCGCGCGGTTCGCCTCGTACAGGTACGTCGCGGACTCCTGGTCCGGGAACCCGTAGAACTCGGCGGCCGGGAATCCCGTCTTCGTGCCGCAGGTCAGCACCGCGTTCACCGGACCAGGCGGCGGGTCGGCGTGGCGGCAGTTCGCCGGGCCGAAATCACCGGCCAGATGGTTCAGCACCGCACGATCGGCCTGCGTGAAGTAGTCCGGATCGCGGGCGAGATCGGCGGTGCGGAACAGGAAGCCGTTGCGCGCGGCCACGTAGTCGCGGTACGGCTGCTCGGCGGGCTCCCAGATGTACACCGCGGCCGCCAACGCCTGCTCGTCGGTGACCAGCAGCGCGGGCCGTGGTGCGGCGGGATCGTCCACCTTGCTCAGGAAACACGACTTGCGCCCGACTTCCGCGCCGTCGCGCAGCATCGGTCCGTCCGTCCCCGGCGGGTCTCCGGGACAGTTGCGTCCTTGCAGGCCTGCCAGCAATGCGGAGGTGTAGCCGCGTAGTTGGTCGACGGTACGGAACCGCAGGAATCGCGCCGCGGGATCGCTCGCGGCCGGATTCGCGGTGCAGAAGACGACGGCGGCGGTGGGCGGGTCGGGATCTTCGTGCACGCAGTTGGCGCGTTTGTAGCCCGAGGGACCCACCAGCGACAGCAATTCGACGTCAGGGCCGTTCGGAGCACTCGCGTCGGGAACGGCGGTGCCGGTGTTCGGCCGGGTCGCCTCCCACCCGAAGAAGCTGAGGGTGGTGGCGAGCAGGACGACGCACAGCAGGGCGAGCACGCGCAGTACGCGACGGCGGCGTGGTCGATCGCCGCGCTCGGGGCCCGGCTCCGGCGGCGCGGCCGTCGCGCCCGACCGGTCCTCCGGCGGTCCCGCACCGGTCGGCGCGTCCCCTGCCGCGGAAGCCACCTGTGTGGGGGTCTCGGCCACCGCCGCCTGGGCGGCTGCCCCGAGTGCGCCCGCCGTGCCGTACCGCGCCTGCGGGTCCTTGGCCATCCCGCGCGCGACCACCTCATCCAGCCGGTCGGGCAGCCCCGGACGGCACGAGTGCGGCCGCGGCGGCGGCTCGAACAGGTGCGCCGAGATGATCTGCGCGTCGGTGTCCTTCGGATACGGCCGCGACCCGGTCAGACACTCGTATAGCACGCAGGTCAGGGCATAGATGTCGGCGGCGGGAGTGACCACGCGGGAGTGGAACCGCTCCGGCGCCATGTAGTGGAACGATCCGATCGCCGAGCCGTCGCTGGTGAGACTCTCCCCGGTCGCCGACTGGGCGATCCCGAAATCCACCAGGTAGGCGAAGCCGTCCGGGGTGAGCAGGATGTTGTCCGGCTTGATATCCCGGTGCACCAAACCGTCGGCGTGCGCGGCGTCCAGTGCCGCGGCCACCTGCCGGACGATCGCGATCGCCCGCTCCGGTTCCAGCGGCGCGCGCTCGGTCAGCAGCGCTCGCAAGCTGTCGCCGCCGACCAGGCGCATGTCGATGTAGAGCCTGCCGTCGATCTCGCCGTAGTCGTGGATCGGGATGATGTGCGGTTCCTGCAGCCGCGCCGCCACGTGCGATTCGCGCCGGAACCGTTCCCGGAACACCGGGTCGTCGTGCAACCGCTCGGGCAGCACCTTCAGGGCGATGGTGCGGTCCTTGACGGTGTCGTATGCCTCGAACACTTCCCCCATGCCGCCACGACCGATCAGGCGATCCAGGCGATACGGCCCGAACCGCGAACCCACCTCGAGCGTCTGACGTCGCGTCGTCATCTCGTCCTCCGTGACGGGAAGCCGGAGGGTGTCCGGCGCGGACCGAGCCGAACGCCTCCCCGGGGCCGTGACCCGGGTTCCTGCGCTCAACTGTAGGCCGGGGCCGACCCTTCGGCAGGCGTATCGCGCAGCGGGCCGGTCAGCCGCGGGAAGCTCGTCGGCGCAGGTCGACGGGTCAACCCCGCTCCTCGGGCGGGCGCGGGTGGCGGTGCAGGGCGAGCTGGATCTCCAGCAGCAGGCGATCGGCCGGGTCGTCGAGGTTCATGCCGAGGATGTCCTCGACCCGCCGGAGCCGGTAGCGCAGCGTGTTCGGATGTACGCGCAGTGCCGCGGCGGCGGCGCGCACGTCGCCGTGTTCGCGCAGATATGTCTCGACACTGTCGCGCAGGCTCGCGGAATGCTTGCGGTCGTAATCGGACAGTGCGCGCAGGCGCGGATCGTGCAGTTCCGCCCGTGAACCGACCAGATCGAGCACTTCGCCGAGCAACACCGCGGTCCGCGCTTCGGCGAGGGTGGCCACCCGGCTGCCCGGCGATGCCGTGAAGGTGCGGTCCAGAACCCGATCGACCTCCGCGCGAGCGTCGGCGACCCGGCCCAGATCGGGGATTGGACAGGCGATCGCGGCCCGCAACGACACCGCGCGCTGAGCTTCGAGCTGCTCGATCAGCTGTCGTGTCCAAGCCGTCACCGCCCGCGCGGAACGGTAGCCGGGCAGCAGTACGTAGACACGGTCACCGATCGTGGCGGTCACCGAGTCACCGCGGAAAGAGCCGGCGCGCAGGCGCAGAACGCCACCCACCGCGGCCGGCTCCTGCTCGCCCGCGCTGAGCGCGAACCCGATCACCGCCGCCGGGCCGGTCGAGGGCAGGTTCAGCGCGGTCACCACCGCCGCGGCGTCGATCACCGGCCCGCTCGCACCGAACAGCCGCCGGATCAGCAGCGCTTCGGTGGTGGGCGCGTCGAGGCTGCGGGAGATCAGGCGTCCCGCGATGGCCGCCGCGCCGCGCAGGACCTCGGCCGCGTCCGGCTCGAACGGCCGATCGCCTTGCTGGAGCCAGATCGCGCCGAGGATCCGCGCCCGCGCGTCCGCGGGACGGCGGATGCCGATTACCAGCCGGCGCTTGATGTTCAGCTCGTCGTGCGCGGGCACGTCGACGACTTCGTCGGTTTCGCGCAGACGATCGAACACGCCCCAGCGCCGCAACAGGGCCAGATACTCTCGCGGCCCCTCCCGGCCGAGGATCGATCGCACCCGCAATTCGTCGGCGTTCTCGTCGGATGCCGAGTAGGCCAGCACATGCGACCGCGAGTCCTCGATCGACACCATCCCGCCCGTGTTGTCCGCGATCAGCTGCGCGAGCGCGAAGAGGTCGATCTCCGCGGCGACCTGATCACCTTGCCCGGCCACATTCCCGTCCTTCGGCCAACTCCACAACACACTCGCCTCATCTTTGTTCGGTTGGCTCATTCTCCGGGCAGTTTTCCGGTGTTGACTTCCCATTACCGAAAATTCACCTGATATCAGGAGGTCGCATGGATGCCGTGGTGACGCCGCCCCCGCCGGTCAACGAGCCGGTGGGCAGCTTCGCTGCGGGCACGGCGGAACGCGAACGCCTGCGGGTGAAGCTGGTCGAACTCACCACGGCCCCGACCGACGTGGCCCATGTCATCGATGGTGTGCACCGGCGCGGTTCGGGCGAGCGCGTCGAGGTGGTGCAGCCACACCGGCACGCCGCCGTCCTCGGCACGCTCACCACGGCCGGACCGCGCGAGGTCGGCGACGCCATCGCGGCGGCGAGCGCGGCGGCGCCGGGCTGGCGCGCGCTGCCCTTCGCCGAGCGCGCCGCGATATTCCTGCGCGCGGCGGACCTGCTGGCCGGTCCGTGGCGCGAAACCATCGCCGCCGCGACGATGTTGGGCCAGTCCAAGACGGCCTACCAGGCCGAGATCGACACCCCGTGCGAGCTCGTCGACTTCTGGCGGTTCAACGCGCACTTCGCGGGCCGGATCCTGGCCGATCAGCCGATCTCGGCGCCGGGGGTGTGGAATCGGGTGGACTACCGGCCGCTCGAGGGTTTCGTCTACGCGATCACGCCGTTCAACTTCTCCGCCATCGCGGGCAACCTGCCCACCGCACCCGCGCTGATGGGCAACACCGTCGTGTGGAAGCCGGCCCTCACCCAGTCGGTGGCGGCGTACTGGACGATGCGGCTGCTGGAGGCGGCAGGGCTGCCACCCGGCGTGATCAACATGGTGCACGGCGCGGGACCGGAGGTGTCGGAGGTGGCGCTGGCCGATCGCAGGCTCGCGGGCATCCATTTCACCGGATCCACCGCGACCTTCCGGCATCTCTGGCGTACCGTGGCGGCGAATCTCGACCGCTACGACTCCTATCCGCGCCTGGTCGGCGAGACCGGCGGCAAGGATTTCGTGGTGGCGCACAGTTCCGCCGATCCCGAGGTGCTGAGCACGGCCCTGATCCGCGGCGCGTTCGACTATCAAGGCCAGAAGTGCTCGGCAGCCTCGCGGGCGTTCCTGCCGCGATCGCTGTGGGACCGGATGGGCCGGGATTTCATCGATCGGGTGGCTACGCTCAGCTACGGCGACGTCACCGATTTCACTCATTTCGGCGGAGCGCTCATCGATCGACGCGCCTTCGCCGGGAACACCGACGCCCTGGCCCGCGCCAAGGCGACCCCCGGACTGACCATCGCCGCGGGCGGCCACGCCGACGACAGCGTCGGCTACTTCGTCGAGCCGACCGTCCTGCTCGGCGACGACCCGGCCGACGAGGCGTTCCGCACCGAGTACTTCGGCCCGATCCTGGCCGTGCACGTCTACGACGATTCGGCCCGCGGATCGTTCGAGTCCACGCTCGACCTGATCGATCGGGGTTCGCCCTACGGCTTGACCGGCGCGATCATCGCCCGGGATCGCGCGGCGATCGGCACGGCTCTAGACCGGCTGCGCTTCGCGGCGGGCAACTTCTACATCAACGACAAACCCACCGGCGCGGTCGTCGGCCAGCAGCCGTTCGGCGGGTCGCGCGCGTCCGGCACCAACGACAAGGCAGGCTCGGCACAGAACCTGCTGCGCTGGACCTCCGCTCGCACGATCAAGGAAACCTTCGTCCCCGCGACCGACCACCGCTACCCGCACCAGGAGTTGTGATGCCCTTCTCCGGACTGCTGCGGCCCGCCGTGCTGGCGGCCTCCCGTTCCCCGCGCGTAGAGCGCGCGATCACCCGCATGCCGGCCACCAAGAAGATGGTCGACCGTTTCGTCGCGGGCGAGACCGAGGGCGACGCGGTCGCCGCGTCCTCGGCGCTGCTCGGCTCCGGCCGGTTCGTGAGCATCGATTACCTCGGCGAGGACACCACCGATCTCGACCACGCCCGCGGAACCGTCGTGCACTACCTGCGGCTGCTGTCGGCGCTGGCCGACCTCCGGGCCGCGGGCGAGGCGCCGGTGCCCCGGCTGGAGGTGTCGCTCAAGCTCTCCGCGCTCGGCCAACGGCTTCCGCAGAACGGGTACGCCATCGCCCGCGAGCACGCCTACGAGATCTGCACGGCGGCGAAGGCGGCCGGGGTCTGGGTGACCGTGGACGCCGAGGACCACACCACCACCGACTCGACGCTGGCGATCGTGCGCGAATTGCGCCTGGACTTCCCCTGGCTCGGCACGGTCCTACAGGCCTATCTCAAACGCACCGAGGAAGACTGCCGGACCTTCGCAGGCCCCGGCGCGCGGATCCGGTTGTGCAAGGGCGCCTATCGCGAACCCGCGGCGGTGGCCTACCAGAGCCGCTCCGCGGTGGACGAGTCCTACCTGCGATGCCTCCGGATCCTCATGGAGGGCAAGGGCTACCCGATGATCGCCACGCACGACCCGGCGCTGATCGGCGCGGCGCTGCGCCACGTGCGCGAAAGCGGCCGGAAATCGGGCGATTTCGAGTTCCAGATGCTGCACGGCATCCGCGACGCCGAACAGCGGCGCCTGGTCGGAGCGGGCCATTCGCTGCGCGTCTACGTGCCCTACGGAGACCAGTGGTACGGCTACTTCATGCGCAGGTTGGCCGAGCGCCCGGCGAACATCGCCTTCTTCCTTCGCTCCCTCCGCCGCGACCGCTGAGCGGTAGCGCGAACTTTATTCTCTTCCGCCGACCGATCCCACCTCGCTGTGGTCGTATTGAGGTGCGCACGAGGAGCGTCCCCCTTGCCGCCTCGTCGCGTACGCAGTGGACGAAAGGACCGATATGTCCCTCGCGCGGTTACGCACCCAGATGACGCGCCGGAAGCCGCTCGGTGCGGTCGAGGAGGAAGGCGCTCCCGCGGACGAGCAACTGTCGCGGTCGCTCGGCCTGTGGCAGCTCACCGCGATCGGGGTCGGCGGCATCATCGGCGCGGGCATCTTCACCTTGGCCGGCGCGGTGGCGCATTCGGTCACCGGACCTTCGGTGTTGATCTCGTTTCTCATCGCGGGCGTGGCCAGCGCCGCCGCCGCGCTGTGTTATGCCGAGTTCGCCGGGATGGTGCCCAAGGCCGGGTCCGCCTACACCTACGGATACGTGTCGCTCGGCGAGATCGCGGGCTGGTTCATCGGCTGGGATCTGCTGCTGGAGTACGTCGCGGTCGCGGCGGTGGTGGCCATCGGCGTCTCCGGCTACTTCAAATTTTTGCTGGAACAGGTCGACATCACGCTGCCGGATTGGATGATGGGCGCGGCGGGCACCGGCGATGGCCATGTCGTCGACGTGTTCGCCATGCTGTTCTGCCTCGGCACCGCCTGGCTGCTCTCGCGCGGTATCCGCAGCGTCGGCCGGTTCGAGACCGTCGCCGTCGGCATCAAGGTCGCCCTCGTCGTGCTGATCATCGTGCTCGGCGTCTTTCATATCGACAGCTCGAACTACACCCCCTACTTCCCGTTCGGCACGGGCGCGGTGTGGACCGGCGCGGCCACCGTGTTCTTCGCCGTGTTCGGCTACGACGCGATGAGCACCGCCGCCGAGGAGTCCACCGACGGCAAGAAGCACCTGCCGAAGGCGATCATCTACTCGCTGGCCATCGCCATGGTGCTCTACGTGCTGGCCACCCTGGTGCTGACCGGCATGCAGAAATACACCGAGATCAGCCCCACCAGCGGATTCTCCACCGCATTCGAGGCGGTCGGGCAGCCGGGCGTGGCGAACATCATCGCGGTCGGCGCCATCGTCGGCATCGTCACCGTGGTGCTCACCTTCATGCTCGGGGTCACCCGGGTCTGGTTCGCCATGAGCCGCGACGGGCTGTTGCCGGAATGGTTCGCCAAGACCCATCCGGTGCGGAAGGTGCCCACCCGGGTGACCTGGATCGTCGGCATCGGATCGGCGCTGATGGCCGGGTTGCTGGACATCACCGTGGTCGCCGAGCTGACCAATATCGGCATCTTGATGGCGTTCATCGTGGTGTCCGTCGCCGTGATCGTGCTGCGGCGCACCCGCCCCGACGAGCCGCGCGAGTTCCGCCTGCCGTTCATGCCGGTCGTGCCGCTGATCGGCATCGGATTCTCGTTGTACCTCATCTGGTCGCTGCCCTGGGAGACCTGGGCACGTTTCGTGATCTGGCTGCTCGTCGGCCTGATCGTCTACTTCGCCTACTCGCGCGGCCATTCCGCGCTCGAGCGCCCCGCCGCGGTAGAAGGTTCGGCGCCTGCCTGACACGCCCATGGAACCGAACCGGGTCGCCGAGCGATATTCATTGCAGAATGGTCGTTCGACTGCATACGGTCGGGAATGTCGGCATCGGCGACGGCCGCGCGGCGCGAGCCCGGAAGGAGCGGTAGCGGATGGATCTCCAAGAGGTCGTCTCGTCGGGGGTGCTCGAACAGCGCGACCTGCTGGCACAGGGCGCGCTCACCGCGGAACAGCTGGTCGAGGCCACGCTCGACGGGATCGATGCCGCCGCCGACCTCGGTGCCTTCACCCACGTCCTGCGAGACGAGGCGAGGGCCGAGGCCGTCGAGCGGGATCGCGAACGCGCCGCAGGCGGCACGGTGGGCCCCTTGCACGGGGTGCCGGTCGCGGTGAAGGACGAGTTCGACGTCGCGGGCGTCGTGACCACCTTCGGTACCAGGGCGAACTCCACGCCCGCCGTGTCGGACGCCGAAGCGGTGCGCAGGCTGCGCGCGGCCGGGGCGATCATCGTCGGCAAGACCGCGATGCCGGAATTCGGGCAGTGGCCGTTCACCGAGTCCAGCACCTTCGGCGTGGTCCACAATCCGTGGGACCCGAGCCGCTCCGCCGGGGGTTCGAGCGGCGGATCCGCCGCCGCGGTGGCGGCCGGTCTGGTGCCGGTCGCGCTCGGCGGCGACGGCGGCGGGTCGATCCGGATCCCGGCGGCATGCTGCGGGTTGTTCGGCCTCAAGCCGCAGCGCGGGCGCGTGCCGATCGCCCCGAACGAGCACCTGTGGTGGGCGCTGGGTGTCGCGGGTCCGCTGACCCGCGGCGTGCTGGACTCCGCCGTCGTCTACGACGTCATCCGCGGCAGCACCCCCACCGACCGGTTCCGGGCGCCCGAACCGGCGACCTCGTTCGAGGCGGCGGCGCGCGGACCGGTCCGGCCGTTGCGCATCGGCTACAGCACGAAATCACCCATTCCGCTGGTCAAACTGGATGCGCAGCATGTCCGCGCCGTCCGCGACACCGCGAAACTGCTCGCCGAGCTCGGCCATACCGTGCTGGAGATCGATCCCGCCTACCCGGATTCCACGCACGCCTTCTATCCGCAGTTCTTCGGCGGGGTGCGTGCCGAATTGCCGGAGGTCGACCACCCGGAACTGCTCGAGCACCGCACCAGGCAGACACTCACGCTCGGCGCCTGGGCACGCAGGCCGGTCGTCGAATGGGCGATCCGGCGCGGCGAGGCAGTCGCGCGCAAGGCCGATCGCATTTTCACCGAGTGTGATCTGCTGTTGACTCCCACCATCGCGATCCGCCCGCCCCTGCTGGGTGTGCTCGACGGGGCGAACACGGTGCGCGCTCAGCTCGCCTCCGTTCCGATGGTCGCCTACACCGCCATCTGGAACGTCACCGGCCACCCCGCCGCCTCGGTGCCCGCCGGTGTCGGCGATGACGGGCTGCCCTTGTCGGTTCAGCTGGTCGGCCCCACGAACGGCGAGACGACGATCCTCCCGATCGCCGCGCAACTCGAGCAGGCGCGTTCGCATCCACGTCCGGTTCTCCACTCCGCCCGATAATCGGCGACATCCACTCGGCGCCGCGTAGCCCGGCACAGCCGCGACGGCCGTCCGCCGAAAGAACCTACGGCGGGCGAGGTGCGCACGCACCACCGTCTACGACCGCAGCACGCCATGGTCGGGGTCGCCGCTGCGGACGCCCGCCTGCAAGCCACATTGTCCCGGCAGCGTGACGCGCTGCGTTTGCTGTCGCGGTGCACCGAACCACCGGCCGCATCACCATGAACCCCGACGGAATAGCCGTCGCCGACCCACCCGCGAACCCGCGGCGAAACCTTCGCTAAGATACAACTTGTGTCTAAGACGTATTCATCCGCTGAGCAGGCCTATCGCGCCGTGAAGGAGCGGATCCTCTCCGGAGCGCTGGCCGGGGGCGAGCTGATCAGCGAGGGCGAGATCGCCGCCGATCTGGGCACCTCCCGCACGCCGGTGCGCGAGGCGTTCCTGCGACTGGAGACCGAGGGCTGGATGAAGCTGTACCCCAAGCGCGGCGCGCTGGTGGTGCCGATCCCGCCCGACGAGGCCGAGCATGTCGCGCATGCCAGGTACGTGGTGGAGACCGCGGCGGTGCGCAGCGCGACAGGGAACGGCACCGGCATGCTGGTGGAGGCGTTGCGTTCCTCGATCGACCGGCAGCGCGGCCTGGCCGCAGCGGGCGACCTCGACGCGTTCGCGCTGGCGGACACCGACTTCCATCGCACCTACGTCCTGGCCGGTGGCAATCCGCTGCTGTCGGGATTCTACGACTCGCTGCGCGAACGCCAGCGCCGGATGAACAGCGTCGCCCTGCGCCGCGGCCCGGTCGACATCACCCGGATCATCGAGCAGCACGAACGACTGACCGACCTGGTCGCGGCGGCGGACGTCGACGGGTTCGCCGCCGCGCTGGTCGAACATCTGTCCGGTGTGCATCAACTGGAGCTACGCGGCCGGTGACGACCACCCTCACCGTCACAGCGCCCCGCGACTCGGTCGTCTCCGGCCGGTGGCGCGGCGTCGCGGCCGCGATGTTCGCGATCGCCTGGGGCGGAAACCAATTCACGCCGTTGCTGGTGATGTACAAGAACGACGGCCTGGCGGCCACGACCGTCGATCTGCTGCTGTTCTATTACGTGCTCGGTATCGTGCCCGCGCTGCTGATCGGCGGACCGCTGTCGGATCGTCACGGCCGCCGCGCCCTGCTACGACCCGCGCCGCTGATCGCCGCGACCGGATCGCTGCTGCTCGCGTTCGGATCCGCGTCGGTACCGGCGCTGTCGGCGGGGCGGGTGCTGTGTGGCATCGCGCTCGGGCTGGCGATGGCGGTCGGCGGCAGCTGGCTCAAAGAGCTGGCGCAACCGCCCTATGGCCCGGAGCTGCCCGCGGGCACCGGCGCGCGTCGCGCCGCGATGAGCCTCACCGGCGGATTCGCGGTCGGCGCTTGCTGCGCCGGCGTGCTCGCGCAATGGGGGCCGTGGCCGAACACCCTGGCGTACCTGATCAACGTGGGGCTGTGCCTGATCGCCGCCGTGTGGGTCAGGCGTGCGCCGGAATCCGTCCCGTACCGCCGCGATCCGCGTCGGCTGCGTGATGACCTGCGGATTCCCACGGCCGGGCACCGCCGCTTCCGCATGGTGGCGATCCCGGTCGCGTTGTGGCTGTTCACTTCCGGCGCGACCGCGTACGCGGTACTGCCCGCGTTGATGGCACCGCAAGTCGGCGCGGCGCCGATCGCGTTCTCCGCCCTGCTGTGTGTCACCACGCTGGGCTGCGGATTCGCGATCCAGTCCGTCGCGCGGCGGATCGACCGGCCCGGCACCGCGCGGGCGGCCGTAGTGGCGCTGAGCTCGGTCACGCTCGGGATGACCCTCGCCGCGGTGGCTTCCGACCTGCTGACCCTGTGGGCGACCCTGGCCGCCGCCGTGGCGCTCGGTGCCGGTTACGGCATCGGTCTGGTGGCCGGGCTCCAGGAGATCGAGCGCATTGCCCGCCCCGACGATCTCGCCGGGCTGACCGCCGTGTTCTATTCGGCCAGTTACCTCGGTTTCGGCGCTCCGGCGCTGCTTTCGTTCCTGCACGACGCCTACGGCCTCGGCTATCCGGCGATGCTCGGCGCGGGCGCGTCGGCGGCGGCCGGATGTCTCGGCCTGGTGCTGCGCGACTACCGGGACCGACCGTCACCCGGCGGCGGGCTCACCCCTTCGGCGTCAGCAGGACCAGCGGAATCTCGCGCGTAGTCTTCGTCTGATAGTCGGCGTAGTTCTTCGCCGCGGAGGTGACACGGGGCCACAGCGCGGCCCGTTCCTCGGCCGTAGCCACCCGAGCCGTCATAGGCACCTTCGGACCGCTGCGCACCGATACGACGACGTCCGGATTGTCGCGCAAATTCAAGAACCACGCCGGGTGCACGGGGTCGCCGCCACGGGAGGCGACGACGACGTAGGTGTCGCCGTCGACGACCGGGGCGGTGAGCATCACCGCGTGCGGCCGACCGGATTTGCGGCCGGTAGTCGTGAGCTCGAGCGACGGCATGCCGCCGAACTCGTTGCCCAGCTTCCCGAAACTGACCTTCAGCAGGGCGCGATGCACTGTATTCATAGTCTTCAGCGCAAAATTCGGGGGCATGCGATCCTCACGATCGGCTCGACAGGTGGTCCGGCTCACCGCCTCGCACCGGGAGGCGGTGAATCGGACTTTACCCGAACCGGCACGGCCCGCTCATCGCGCGGACCATCCCGACCAGCGCCCCACATCGATGGCGATCACCGGCCCCGGCGGCGGCTGTCGTTCGTACTGCGGGTAGCGCTCGGTCAATCGGCGGATCGCCGCTTCCGCCTCGACGCCGTCCGCGATGCGGGCGTCTCCGTCGGCGCGGGCCCACCACAGCTGGGTCCAGTCGTCACCGTAGCGGTCGACCAGCACGGTGACCGCGGGATTCGCCGCGATATTCGCCAGCCGGCGCAGCGCGGTGGTCGTCTTCGGCTTCGCGTCCACGCTGGTGTAGATCACCTCGCCGGTCACGACGAATACGATCGGCACCAGATGCGGGCGCGACTGCGCCGAAATGGTTGCCAACCGTGCGACCGGACTGGTCACGAATAGTTTGCGAGCCTCCTCGGAATTCAATCGCACACCCGCCTCCTCGAGACCGTCGTCCCCGTGAATCGGGGATCGAGTCCGTTCCTTCCCCTATGCAACCGGACATTTGCCGTGAAATCACGGCGATCGACTACTCCCACGCTACGGTCGAGTGAATGTTTGACCCGTCAGAGGCAATGTCCCCAGAAGGTGGAGGCGGTCGTGGACATCGATATCACTGCCCGGCTGAACCTAGCGTTCGAGATGTGGGAGCGCGCGCACGGACGCCCGCTCGCCGACGATACGGTCGAGATGTGGGTGACCGCAGCCGGGTACGACTTGGAGCCGGGTTACCTGGCGAAAGTCCGGCGCGGGCAGCTCACCGCGCTCCCCGAACAGGCCCGCGCCGGGCTGGCCCACGTGTTCGGACTCGACCCCAACTACTTCGTCTTCGATCCCGGGCCCGATCGGGCCGACGACGCCGAAGTGATCGCGCATCTGGACAACTCGGCCCTGCGCCGCCTCGGGCAAGCCGTGAACGGCGTGTCGCTGCGCACGCTGTTGTACCTGGAGTCCGTCGCCGAAGTACTCCGCGAGGCCGACGGCCTGCCTCCGTGCGAGCAAACCGCGCAACTCTGATCGAACGACAGCGGCTCGGCTTCGGCCCCCGGCTCGGGAAGCCCGGCGGGCCGGCCACACCGCAGATTCCTCGGCGCACTCGCGCCGTACGCCACTCGCCGATGCGGCCGCCCAGCGCGCCGATGATCTAAATTTCAAATAGCACGTCGGTTATACGTCCGCCTGGATGAGCGCGGGCAGCATCGGTGAATTCCAGGCAAACGAGAATTCGGCAATTCTGCACTGACCGCACAGTCGCAACGCGCTTTTCCGCTGCCTCCAGCGCAATCCGAGCATCGGCACGGCAGCGAAATATTTGCCCTTACCGTGCGCCGCTCGGGATCCGTTCGAGTGGCGCCGCATCGCCCCTCCCGCTATGCTCGGGCCGCTATATTTCGAAAATGCTTGTCGGTCTGCGTATTTGGGGATGGGGCACGCAGCAGGGGGCAACGATGCCATTTCCCGGCGGCGAGCGCGAGTGCGGAAGTACGGAACTTGTCAGAGTTGTCGAATCCGGCGGCGAACGAGTCCGGCGAAGACCCTGTTCGCCGACCGAAACCGCCGTACGCGACATTGTCGTCCTGCATTGTCGCGACCGCGGCCGCCGTGGCGGCGGCGGTGTACTACGCACCCGCCGGATTCCGGATTCCACTCGCCGCGGGCGCCACCGCCGCGGCCATCGCCCTGTGCGCCGCCGTGACGGCGGCGGTCCACTTCCGCCGGGAAGCCCGGCACGCCGGGCGGGACGCCCACCGATCCCGTGACGTGCGCGTACTCACCGCCGCGGGCGCGCAAGCCGAGGTCACCGCCGCGACCGAGGCAGCGGCCGCATCCGAAGCACGAGCCAAGAGCAGCGAGAACCGTCGCGCGGCGGCCATGGCGGCTTTCGCGGGCGCGGCGGGCCGTATGCAGGCGATGACCACCAGCATGCTCGCGGAGCTGCGCGAGATGGAGCACCGGCACGGCGACCCCACTGTGCTCGCCGATCTGCTGCAACTGGATCACCACACCGCCCAGGCGGGCCGGCTGGCCGACAGCATCGCCGTGCTCAGCGGCGCGCGATCCGGCCGCCGATGGGCCAAACCGATTGCCATGGAATCGATTCTGCGTGGCGCGATGGGACGCGTCGCGGGTTATCAGCGGGTGCGGTTGCGCGCCATCGCCGATATCGCGATTTCCGGCCACGCCGCGGAAGGCGTCATGCACGCGCTGGCGGAGCTGCTCGACAACGCCTGCAACTTCTCCCCGCCCACCACCGAGGTGCACGTCTACGCCGCCGAGGTTCCGGCGGGCGTCATCATCACCATCGAGGACAGTGGATTGGTCATGAGCGAGTCGGCGCTGCGCCGCGCCGAGGCCGCGGTGGCGGCCACCGGGCCGGACGTGCGCGGCGGCGGAGTCGACCTGTCCTCGCTGACCGGGACCCGGCTCGGCCTCGCCGTGGTGGGCCATCTCGCGCGCAAGCACGGGCTCACCGTCTCCTACCGGCCTTCCGCCATCGGCGGCACCGCCGTGGTGGTGGTGATCCCGCGAGATCTCACCACCCGAGCCGAGCGGCCCCAGCCGTCGTCCACCATCACCGGCACGCTGCCCGTCGCACGCGAGCGCACCCGCACCACCGCGCCGCCGGATCACACGCACGCCGATCCGGAGCCCGTGCGATCCGTCCCGCGTCCCTCCACCGACCAGCACGCTCCGGCCGGCGCGGGGCCTGCGCTGCCCAAACGCCGCCGAGGCAGCACGCTGGCCGCCGTCCACCCCGACGGACTCGCGGTACCGGAGCCGGCCGCGCCGACTCCACCCGCGGCTCGCCCCGACTCGCTCGGTGCGTTCCAGCGCGCGGTGACCGGGCCCGCGACCGGCAACGCCGCCACCCCTACCCCCGCCCCTTCCGTCTCCGTGGAGAACGAACGATGACGACTTCCGAGACCGCTCAGCTGAGCTGGCTGTTGGAACAGCTGCTCACCCGCACCCCGCGTACCCGGCATGCCCTGCTGCTGTCCAGCGACGGGTTGAAGATCTGCCACACGCCCGAACTCGGCGTGGACGGGGCCGACCAGCTCGCCGCCATCGCAGCGGGCATCCAGAGCCTCTCGCACGGCGCGTCGGTGGAATTCGGCGACGGCCGGGCCGGGGTGCGCCAGTCGATGACGGAGTTCTACGGCGGCATCCTGTTCATCGTCGAAGCCGGGCTCGGCGCGCACATCGCGGTCGTCGCCGCCGAGGACGCGGACGCGGGACTGGTCGGCCACAATATGCGCGAGCTGGTGGAACAGCTCAGCGAACACCTGGCGGCCGCGCCGCGCTTCCCAGGAGCGGGCGGATAGTGACCAGGCCAGGCCGCGACGACGACCCCGATCGGCTGTACACGCTGACCGGAGGGCGCAGCAAGCCGGACTCCGACACCTTCGATCTGGTCACCCTGGTGGTCAGCGAGTGCGCACCGACACCGGGCATGCAATCCGAGCACGTGGCGATCCTCGACCTGTGCCGCGCCCCGACCGCCGTCGTGGAAATCGCCGCCCAGCTGCGGATCCCGGTCGGTATCACCACCATCCTGCTGTCGGACCTGCTGCACGCGGGCAAGATCACCGTGCGTCCGCCGCTGGCCGCTGCGCCCGGCTCGCCCTGGCATTCCCTGCCCGACACCACGACGCTCGAGAAGGTGCTCGTTGGACTTCGCAAACTCTGATCCGCGCCCGGCCCGCGCGGACGCGCCCCTGCATCGTGCGACCACGCGGGGACTGAAGATCGTCATCGTCGGCGGTTTCGGCGTGGGCAAGACGACGATGGTCCGGGCGGTCAGCGAGATCCGGCCGCTGGACACCGAGGCGATCATGACCGACGAGGGACTGGACATCGACGATCCCAGTGGCGCGCCGGGAAAGTCGACGACGACCGTCGCCTTCGACTTCGGCCGGATCACCATCGATGACGAGCACGTGCTGTACCTCTTCGGCGCACCGGGGCAGGAGCGGTTCCGGTTCCTCTGGAACCGGCTGTTCACCGGCGCGCTCGGCGCGATCGTGCTGGTCGACCCGCACCGGATCGCCGATTCCTGGTATGCCGTCGACCGACTGGAACATCAGAAGACGCCGTTCGTCGTCGCCTGCAACGACTTCGGCGCCGGACACTCTCCCGACGAGGTCCGTGACGCGCTCGACCTGGATCCGCACGTGCCGGTGATCGACTGCGACGCCCGCTCCCGCGAATCCGGCAAGGGCGTGCTAATCACCCTCGTCGAGCACCTCTACTCCTTCGCCCCGCCCCCGGCGGCCCGGCGCCCCCTGCTCCCGACTCCGGAGACCGCGTCATGACCACGCCCGCGCCGAGTTCTACCGGCAACTGCCCGGTCCACGCCGCCCCGGTCATGTTGAGCGGCCCGCGGTTCCACACCGATCCGCACCAGCTCTATCACGAGATGCGCCGTGACCACGGCCCGGTGGTCGCCGTCGAGTTGCCCGGCGGCGTTCCCGCGTGGCTGGTCATCGGTTACCGCGAATTGCACCAGGTGACCAGCGATCCCGAGTTGTTCCCGCGTGATGTCGGCCGATGGAACCAATGGCCGAACATCCCGCCGGACTGGCCGCTGCTGCCGATGGTCGGGCAGCCGATGCCGTCGATCTATTTCACCGCGGGCGCGGAGCACCGCAGGCATGTGGCGATGGTGGAGCCGGCGCTGGAGGCGGTCGACACCTTCGAATTGCGCCGCGCCTGCGAGGACTTGGCCGACCGCCTGATCGACGCGTTCTGCGGCCGGGGCGAAGCGGAACTCGTCGCGGATTTCGCCGAGCCGCTGCCGGTGCTGGCCCTGGCGCGGATCCTCGGATTCCCCGACGAGGACGGACCGCGGCTGGCGTGGACGATGAAAACTCTCGCCGACGGCGGATCCGATGCCCAGGCCGCGCACCAACAGTTCGCCGAGCACATGCAGCGCCTGCTCGCGGTCAAGAAGGGCGCGCGGGACGCCGACCTGGTGTCCTGGATGCTCGCGAACCCCGGTCCCTTCACCGACCAGGAATACGTCTTGGACCTGATGGCGATCACCGCCGCGGGGTATCTGCCCACGGCCGACTGGATCGGGAACTCGGTGCGGCTGATGCTCACCGACGACCGGTTCGCCGCCGCCCTCGGCGGCGGGCGCCACAGCGTGGGCCAGGCGATGAACGAAGTCCTGTGGGAGGACACGCCGACCCAGATCCTGGCCGGTCGCTGGGCCGCCCGCGACACCCGGTTGGGCGACAAGGTGATTCGCGCCGGCGACATGCTGCTGCTCGGCCTGGCCGCGGCCAATGCCGATCCCCACGTGCGCCAGCATGTCTCCGACGGCGCCGAGCCGGCACACACCGGCAACAGCGCGCACTTCGCGTTCAGCTACGGCGAATACCGCTGCCCCTTTCCCGCACAGGAGATCGCCGAGGTCATCGCGCGCACCGGCATCGAGGTCCTGCTCGACCGGCTGCCCGACCTCGACCTGGCGGTACCCGCCCAGAACCTGGTCCGGCGACCGTCGGCGTTCTTGCGCGGCATGACATCCCTGCCAGTCCGCTTCACACCCGTTCGCGCCGTCGGAGGTACCCCGTGAGCACCGAATGCCCACACGCAGCGACCCTTGTCATCGATCCCATGGTCGGGGACCTGGACGCAGAGACCAGCCTGCTGCGGGCCGAAGGTCCGCTCACCCGGATCGAACTGCTCGGCGTGCCCGCGTGGACGGTTACCCAGCACGCGCTCGCCAGACAGCTGCTCGTCGACACCCGGCTGGTCAAGGACATCAACGCCTGGTCGCTGTGGCAGTCCGGCGCGGTGACCAGGCAGTGGCCGCTGATCGGCATGATCGACGCGGGTCGGTCGATGTTCACCGTCGACGGGGCCGAGCACCGCAGGCTGCGGATCAAGACCACCCAGGCGTTGACCAAGCGCAGGCTCGACGCGCTGCGTCCGGCGATCGAGCGGATGACCACCGAACTGCTGGACGATCTCGCCGAGGCCGGGCGCGACGGCGCGGTGGTCGACCTCAAGACGGTGTTCGCCTACCCGCTGCCGATGCGGGTGATCAGTGAGCTGATGGGCGTGGACCGTGCCGACCATCCGATGCTGCTCTCCTGGTACAAAGCGTTCTTCTCCCTGCTCACCCCGCAGGACGAGCGGCTGCGGGTGATCGACGAGCTGGATCTCTATTTCACCGATCTGGTACGCAAGAAGACCGCCGACCCGGCCGACGACCTGACCAGCGCCTTCATCGTCGGCGGCGACGGCACCGAGCCGCTGACCGAGGAAGAGGTGGTGGGCAACCTGAAGGCACTGGTGGCCGCTGGGCACGAGACCACCATCGGCCTCATCCTCAACGCCGTGCGCGCCCTGCTGGGGCGGCCGGAACAGTTGAGCGCCATCCGCGCCGGTGACCTCACCTGGGAGGCCGCGGTGGAGGAGACCCTGCGCTGGGACAGCCCGGTGACGCATCTGCTGATGCGTTTCGCCACCGAGGACATCGCCGTGGGCGACACCGTCATCGAGAAGGGCGAGGGTGTGGTCATGTCCTACCGTGCGATCGGCCGGGATTTCGCCGTCCACGGCCCGGACGCCGACGACTTCGACACCTCCCGCGCGACCGCCAACCGCCACTTGGCTTTCGGCTACGGCCCGCACATCTGCCCCGGTGCGGCACTCGCCCGCCTGGAAGCCGGGATCGCACTGCCCGCCTTGTTCACCCGCTTCCCCGGCCTGCGCTTCGCCGTGCCGGTCGAAGAGATCCGCAACCTGCCGGTGCTCACCCAGAACGACCTCGAAGCGTTCCCCGTGTATCTCGGGAACTGATCCGAAGCGTCCGTTGTTGGCGTGGCTATGGCCAGCGAAACCTCCGCGGCACCGCATCGGCGTGCCCAGCTCCGTGACTTCCTCCGCACCCGCAGGGCCCGGCTCACGCCGCGCGACGTCGGTCTGGTGGCGGTGGGCCGGCGGCGGACGCCAGGCCTGCGGCGGGAGGAGGTCGCGATGCTCGCCGGGGTGGGCGTGTCCTGGTACACGTGGCTGGAGCAAGGACGCGGCATCACGGTGTCGGCGGAGGTCCTCGACGCGGTCGGCGCGGCACTGCGCCTGTCCGGGCCGGAGCGGTCGCATCTGTATCTGCTCGCCGGGCTCAATCCGCCGCCGCCCGGCCCGGCACGCGGCACGGAGGTCACTCCCGAGCTGCACCGGCTGCTCGACGCGTGGGGATCGCGTCCGGCGGTGCTGCGTGACCGCTACTGGAATCTGCTCGCGGTCAACGACACGGCGCGAACCGTCTTCGGGTTCACCGACGCCGACCACAACTGCCTGATCAGCTTCTTCACCAATACCAGGTACCGCGGCATGCACGTGGCATGGACCGCGATCGCGCCCGCGGTCGTGGCCGCGTTCCGCGCCGACATGGCGCACGCCCCCGACGATCCGGAGTTCGGCGCAGTGGTGGGCGAGCTCACCGCCGCGAGTACCGAGTTCGCCCGATTGTGGGCCCGCCACGACGTGGACGCCGCCGTCCAAGCCGTGAAGGCCGTGCGCCATCCCGAAGCCGGTGACCTGCTGTTCGACACGACCACCCTCGCGGTGGCCGACCATCCCGACTGGTTCTTCGTGCTCTACAACCCACGACCAGGCACCGGCACCGCGCAGCGGGTCGACCGGCTGACGCAGGTCGAACTCGCCCCGGCGTGACCGGAACCTGGTGGTGCCACACCTAGGTGAACTGGACACTGTTCGGTCGCGGGACGCTTCGGCACGCTGATTCCCATGACGCACAACATCTCCCGATTCGACGGCAAGGTCGCGCTCGTCACCGGCGGCTCCAGCGGCATGGGACTGGCCACCGCACGACGGCTGCTCGCCGAAGGCGCACAGGTGGTCATCACCGGCCGGGACCAGACCCGGCTCGACGCCGCGGTCGAGGCACTGCACGGCGACGACCGTCTGGTCGCGATCCGAGCCGACGCGGCGCGTCTCGCCGACCTCGACGCGCTCACCGCCGCCCTCCGCGACCGGCACGGCCGCCTCGATGTCGTGTTCGCCAACGCGGGGGTCGCGTCCTTCCGGCCGAACGCCGAGATCACCGAGGACGAGTTCGACCGCGTCGTGGACACGAACTTCAAAGGCGTGTTCTACACCATCCAGAAAGCCCTGCCGCTGCTGTCCCAGCACGCGGCGGTCGTCATCAACGCGTCGTGGACGCTGCACCGCGGCCTGCCCGGCGCCTCGCTGTACGCGGCCACCAAAGCGGCCGTGCACAGCCTGGCCCGCACCCTCGCGGCGGAGCTGGGCCCCAAGGGGATCCGGGTCAACTCCGTGAGCCCTGGGTACATCGAGACCCCGATGTTCCACGACAACGTCAGCCCCGACGCGCACACCGCCGTCCTGGCCGAAGTGGCGAGCCGCCGGCTGGGTACCGCCGACGACGTGGCCGACGCCGTGGCATTCCTCGCGTCCGCCGAGGCGTCCTACATCAACGGGCAGGATCTGATCATCGACGGCGGTCTCGTCGCCGCCATATCCCGCGAGCTGATCTGACCGGTTCGTGCTCGGCCGATCCGGGGCGAAATCCGGTTGGCATCCCGTTCGGGCCGCTCAGTACAGTGGGCCGGTGATTCGCACAGCCGCGCTGGCACATATCCGGGATCGCCGCCTGTTGCAGGCGCGCTCGGCCGGCAAGGATGTCTTCTACATGGCCGGAGGCAAGATCGACCCCGGTGAGACGCCCGAGGCGGCACTGCACCGCGAGGTGCGCGAAGAACTCGGTGTCGGCGTCGTCTCCTGTGACGAGTTCGGGGTGTTCCACGCCGAGGCGTATGGGCACTCCCCCGGCACCCGGCTGCACATGACCTGCTTCACCGCGGAACTCGACGGCGACCCACGGCCTACCAGCGAGATCGCCGAACTCCGCTACTTCACCGTGAGCGAGTACGCCGCCATGGACCACGTGGCGCCGGGCTCGATGCTCGTCTTCGGCAAGCTCCACGAGCTCGGCGTCGTCGACTGGTAGTCCGCCCTCTGTCACGCCGGTCGCGCGCGCCGAAATCGTGGTGGCGTGGCAGCGTGCGGCGGCACGGTGACGCGACCTCGGAGGCTGCTGGTGCATCAGTGCGTGGCCTGCGGCCGCGTCCGGGCGAATCACATCACAGGCGACGACGCGATGGCGCTGATACGAAGTCGCGTTGCGCCCGCTGTCGGATCCATGGCTGGGCAGGCGGGTGCTGCTGTCGCTGTGACCGGCACCCTCGGGCCGAGTCCTGCTCGGCCCGAGGGAACATGGTCAGACCGCGGTGAACCGGGTCGGCAGTGCTTCCAAACCGCGGATCACGACATTGGGCTTGTACGGCGGTGTGTCCGAACGCAATTCGATGTCGCGAACTTTCCGCAGCAACACCTCGAGCAGCACCTCCATCTCCAGCAGCGCCAGCGGCGCACCGAGGCAGTAGTGGATACCGAGGCTGAAGCCGAGGTGCTTCTTGGTGGGATTCATCGGATCGGCGTACCGGGCGAGGTCGATGCGATCTGGATCGGTGTAGGCCGCGTCGTCGCGGTTGGCCGAGTTGATCAGCACCACCACGCCCTCGCCCGGCTCGAAGTCGTGGCCGGCCAGCGTGATCGGGCGGGTCGCGGCGCGCGTGGTGATCTGGACCGACGGCTCCAGGCGAAGCAGTTCGTCGGGTGCCGCCGTCACCAGGTCCGGACGCTTACGCAGGGTGTCGATCGCCTCGGGGTTGCGCATCAACTGCAGCATGCCGGTGCCGATCAGGTTGGCCGTGGTCTCGTGCCCGGCCACGAACGTGGTGATGCAAGTGGCCAGCAACTCCTGCTCGGTGAGCACGTCACCCCGGTCTTCGACCTGGGACAGCGCGCTGAGCAGGTCGTCTTTCGGGTCGCGACGGCGCTCGTTCAGCAGCTGCCGGAAGTAACCCATGAATCCGCGCGAGGCCGCGCTGCGGGCTTTCAGCGACTCCTCGGGCAGCGTGTAGTCGTGATCGAAGCCGCGCGCCAGATCCTGCGACCACTGGTGAACCTGGTCGTAAGCCTCCGGTGGCACACCGATCAGCTCGCACGCGATGATCAGTGGCAGTGGGTAGGCGATCATCTCGACGAGGTCGAAATCGCCTGCCTCCAAAGCTTTGTCGATCAGTTGCTCGGTGAGCTCCAGAATCCGTGGACGCAGCCTGGTCACCATGCGCGGGGTGAAACCCTTGGTCACCAGGTTGCGCAGGCGGGTGTGGTCCGGAGGCTCCATCCACAGAAACGAGGTGGGCAGTTCTTCGGGAGCGTCCTCCGGCGACACCGTCGGATGCATCATCGCCGCCTCCTCCGCATGGCTCCACGCGGTGGTCGACAGGACGGCGGCACAGTCCTCGTAGCGGGTGAGCACGTGGTGCCCCAGCGGGGTCCGGTGCAGTCTGCCCGCCTCGCGCAACACCCGGGCCGGGCTGTAGGGATCGGGCCTGCCTTCGGGTCCGAAGAGCTGGATCAGGGCGGTCTGGACAGCGGAATCCTGTTCCGCGACAGCCGTACCCGCGGTTGACGAGTCCATGGGAAGTGGTCCCTCCTGTGCGGCAGCACCGGCGCCGGCCGATGCTGCCGGTAGTCGAAATGGGTCAGCGATCGGATGGGATACGGGAACGCGGGTCCGGCGCCGGAACGGCTCCGGGGCCGGTGCGGTGGAGGCTCGATACGTCCGCGCGGGAGCGGCCGCGCAGCAGGACTCGGCCCGCCATCAAGGGTTGCAGCAGTGCCGTTGGTGGTTCGACCAGGTTCGCCACCCGCAAGAAGGTCCGGGAGACCTGCGGGTCGACGTGCGCGGCGCGGTGGACGCGAGCGACATACGCATTGGTCAACCGCGTACGTACCGTTCGCGGTCCGGTCACGCCGGGGTGTGCGAGGTCCGCGCCCGCCGACAGCTGCCAGGCGACGTCGAGCGCCTTGTCCGCCGCCGCGTAGAACCGCGCGGGTAGATCAAGCGTGGGCCCGCCGGTGCGCAGGCACGCGCGCAGCGCCGCGGCCTGCTGGGCGGCGACCGCCATACCTTGGGCGTAGAGCGGGTTGAAGCTGCACAGCGCGTCACCGAGCAACAGGAAACCCTGCGGCGCAACGGCAGCGCGCGGGTAGCTCTTGCGCACCGGAGCGCGGAACCGGTGCGGCACCGCGTCGCCGAGCGGCTCGGACCGGGTGATCAGGTGAAGGATGTCCGGCGCGGCGAGCGTGGCGGCGAAGCGGGTGAAGCCGTCCGGATCGGTGGGCGGATGGTCCCCGAGGATTCCGGCGAGCGTGACGTGCCAGCGGTCGCCTTCCACCCGGACCGCACCACCGCCGCGGCCGTTGCCCCCGGTCGAGATGATCACCGACGCGTGCCCGTCGAGCTGGCCTTCGACGCGGCGGTAGAACCGTGAGGCGTAACCCAGGTCCACGTCCAGCTTCTGTTCGCCGGGCGGCTCGGCCCCGAGCGCGGTGAGCCACACCGAAGCTCGCGAGCCGCGTCCGGTCGCGTCGATCACGAGGTCGGTGGCGTGCGTCTCGACCCCGGAGTCACCGGACACCGACACAGCGCGCACGCCGCGCCGGTCACCGACCAGGCCGCGGGCGGTTCCCGCCACCAGTCGCACCCCGGGCAACGCCGCCGTGCGTGCACGCAACACCGATTCCAGCAAAGGGCGAGTCGCGATCAGCGACGTGAGCCCGGTGGAAGCCGGCGCGGCCCGCAGCCCACCCACATACCACCTGGTCGCGACCAGAGCCTCGGCCCGGGTCGCCCCGCGGGCGGTCATCTCGTCGGTGAACCCGGGGAACAGTTCCTCGATAATGGTGCGGCCACGATCCAGCAGCCCGTGCAGATGCCGCGCCTGCGGAACACCTTTGCGCATGCCCTCGGCGTCGAAGCCGTCGCGCTCGAACACCGTGACCCGCGCGAAGTGGTCCGCGAGCACCCGCGCCGCCAGCAGCCCGGCGATGCCCGCGCCGAGCACGACCGCGTGCCGCGTCTCGTTCACAACGTCACCGGCAGCGAGACGATGCCCCGATGGATCAAGCTCGGCCGGTACTCGATCGCGTCGGTCGCCGGTGCGAGCTTCGGAGCCCGCGCGAGCAGCGCACCGATCGCGGCCTCGGCCTCGATCCGCGCGAGCGGGGCGCCCACGCAATAGTGGATGCCCAGGCTGAAGCCGAGATGCTTTCGGGCCGGGCGGTTCCCGGCATATCGGGTGACGTCGAAGCTGTCCGCGTCCGGATACACCCGGTCGTCCCGGCTTGCCGACGCCGTCAGCACCACGACGCCGTCGCCACGGCGGAACCGGTGCTCGCCGACCACGGTGTCGGCCAGAGCGACCCGAATGGTGAACTGCGTGGGCGCGTCGTAGCGGAGCATCTCGTCGAGCGAGGGCGCGATGAGTTCGGGATTGTCCCGCAGCAGAGCGAGCTGTTCGGGGTTGCGCAGCAGCGCGAGCATGCCGCTGCCGATGAGGTTGATCGAGGTCTCCATGCCCGCCACCAGGGTGAGCAGGGCGATGCCGATCACTTCCGGTTCGGTCAGCCGGTCGCTGTCCGTGCTCGCGGCCACCAGCGCGCTCAGCAGGTCCGGCGTCGGGTTCCGCTTCTTCTGCTGGACCAGCCGGGCGAAGTAGTCCATGCATTCCATGGCCGCCGCGGTGCGCGCCGCCACCTCCGCCGGACCGAGCAGCGAGTCGGGGTCGCTGCCCCGCGCGATCGCCAGCTGCCACTCCCGGAACTTCGCGCCGTCGGCCGGGTCGGCGCCGAGCAGCCGCACCGGCACCATCGCCACTGCCAGCGGCACCGCCAAGCCGTCGAGTACGTCGAGTTCGCCACGCGCGAGGGCAGCGTTCACGATTTCCAGCACCACCTGCCCGGCGACCGGCGCCATCTCGGCCATCAACCGCGGGCTGAACGCCTTGGCGACCAGCTTGCGGTACCGCCCGTGCTCGGGTGGATCCATTCGGACGAACGAACCGGGAATCGCCGCGGTGGTGTCACGGAAAGGGCTGAGGCCCGCCGCGTAGCCGTGTCCCCAGTCGGCGCCGGTCAGGATCGCGGCGCACTCTTCGTAGCGGGTGACCAACGTGACCGGCACGTCGCCGAACGCGTACGGGAAAAGCGCGGCCGCGTCCCGCACCCGCCGGTAGGCCGGATACGGGTCGGCTCGCTCACTCGCATCGAACGCGTCGAAGCTCACGTCGGCGGGTGTTGCGGTGTTCATCGGGCCTCCATCCGGACACGCAGTTGCGACATGCCGCGCACGACCACGTTCGGCCGGTACGGCGGTTCCTCGAGCAGGGATAGGGACGCGACCCGATCGGCGATCGCCCGCAGCACCACCCGCATCTCCAGCCGGGCCAGCGGCGCGCCGAGGCAGTAGTGCAGTCCGAGCCCGAAGGACAGGTGCCGCTCGGCCTTTCGCCCCCGCGCGAATCTCGCGATATCGAACTCGGCGGCCCGCGGGAAGGCCGCCGCATCACGATTCGCCGACGCGAGCAGCACGATCACCGCCTCTCCCGGCGCGAACCTCTTTCCGGAGACGGTGATCTCGTCGTGCGCGGTGCGCGTGGTCAGATGCACCGGCGCGTCGTAGCGCAGCACCTCGTCCACCGCGGGCTCGGACAGCTCGGGGAAGCTGCGCAACCGTTCGAACTGCTCCGGGTTGCGGATGAGCGCCAGTACCCCGTTGCCGATCAGGTTGACCGTGGTCTCGTGCCCGGCGACGACGAGGATCAGCAGCGTGCCGAGCAATTCGGCGCGGGTCAGCCGGGCGCCCGCGTCGTCGGCCTGCACCAGCGCGGTGATCAAGTCGGCGCGCGGGGCGCGGCGGCGCTGTTCGACCAAGTCGCCGAAGAATGCGAGGAAGGCGTGCACGGCTGCGGTGCGCGCATTCAGTTCCTGCTCGGACAGCAGCACATCGGGATCGAGACCGCGTGCGATGGCGGTGGATATCTCCCGGACGTGCTCATGCGCCTCGGCGGGTACGCCGAGCAGCTCGCACACCATGGTCAGTGGCAGCGGATAGGCAAGCGCCTCGAGCACGTCTACGTCGCGATCGGCGAGCATCTTCGACATCAGATCCTCGACCAGCTGTTCGGCACGTTCCCGCATGCCGCCGATCGTGCGCGCGGTGAACGCCTTGCTCACCAGCCCGCGCAGGCGGGTGTGCTCGGGCGGTTCCATCCAGAGAAACGATCCGGGCAATTCGACATCGCTGTCGCCGTGTAGCAGATCCGGTTCCTCCGCGTGGCTCCAGCGCGGGTCCTGCAGGATCGCCTGCGCCTCACGGTGGCGGGTCACCAGGTGGGTGTCGTGTGGGCCGGGTACGAACGGGCCCGCCGCCCGCAGCACGTCGTAACTGCCGTAGGGGTTGTGCCGCATATGCGGAGCGATGCTCTCGACGACCGCAAGTTGGACCGGGGTCGATTCCCCGACCGCGGAATGGTCGGAACTCACCGGCGACTCCTGAATAGAAATGGACGCGGCACGGAAAAAGGCATACCATCCGCCGGATCGCTGCGGACAATTCCGGGACACGAAAGAAATTTCTCGTCCATCGTGGCGCCCGCCACCGGCCCGGCGCGGCGGCGATTACCCGTTCCTATCGGCTCATAGCCGAAATACTCGATCGCGCAGAGTGATCGGCTGATCGGCCTTGTTTATCGCCGACATCAATTCACAACGAGTTCAATGCGCCGTCATAATTCGCTGTTGTCGTGGCAGACATGAATTCCGCGGATTCGGCCCGCACACTGCACGGCCGCCTCGCCGAGATCGCCGCCGCCCACCCCGCGGTGGCCGCCACGTTCTGGTCGGTGTCGGAAACCGTGCCCTACACCGAACTGCACCGATTGTCTCTGGTCGCGGCGGCGGCGCTGGTCCGGCGCGGGGTGCGGCGCGGCGAACCGGTGGGCATCCTCAGCCCGAACGCCCCCGAGTTCCTCACCTGCCTGTTCGGCGCGACCGCGGCGGGCGCCGCCGCCACTCCCCTCCCGCTGCCCGCCGGTGCGCGGGCGGCGAGCGGTTACCCGCAGAAGCTGGCCGCCATCATCGCGGCGGCGGGCATGCGCACCGTTCTGGTGTCGCACCGCTTCGCCGACCTGGCCGCGCACCTGGGCGACACGCTCGACGTGGAATTAGTCGGCACAGCAACACTTTTCGAAACAGACACGGTGACGGAAAACCTGCCCGCCCTCGGCGGCGACGATGCGGCCGTCATCCAGTTCACCTCCGGCAGCACAGCCTTGCCCAAGGGCGTCCGCCTGACCCACCACAACGTGCTCAGCGGCCTGGCCTCGATACGCACCGGCATCGAGTTGAGCCTCGCCGATCAGGGCGGCTTCTGGCTTCCGCTGTTCCACGACATGGGCCTGTTCGGCACGCTCTCGGCGATTCTGCGCGGCATACCCGCACACGTGTGGTCGCCGATCGCGTTCGTCAAGGATCCCGCCCGCTGGCTCGCCGAATTCGCCGCCAGTGGAACGACTATCACCGCGATGCCCAATTTCGGCTACGAGGCACTGTTGGCCGCCGTGCCCGCCGACCGGGTGCGCGACTACGACCTGAGCCGCTGGCGGATCGCGTTCAACGGTTCGGAGCCGATCTCCCGGGATGTCGTCCTCGCGTTCTGTGAGCGTTTCGCGCCCGCCGGATTCCGCCCGGCGACGATGTTCGGCGTCTACGGCATGGCCGAAGCGACCCTCGCGGTCACCTTCCCGCCACTCGGCCGCGAACCCGTCTTCGAGTGGGTGGATCGCGCCGTGTTGTCGGATAGAGCGACAGCGCAACAGGTCTCACCAGAGGCACCGGGCGCTCGGCCGGTCGCGGGAGTGGGCGCGCCGGTACAGCGGCTGCGGCTGCGCGTCGTCGGCCCGGACGGTCGCCACGACCTGCCCGACGGCGAAGTCGGCGAAATTCTCATCCGAGGCGACTCGGTCACCGGCGGATACCTCACCGCTGACCCGTCGCACGTGGCCGAGCTGTTCGCCGACGGCTGGCTGCGCACCGGCGACCTCGGATACCGGCGGGACGGCGAGCTCTTCGTCACCGGCCGATGCAAGGACATGATCACGGTGCGCGGCGTGAACTACTACGCCCAGGACGTCGAGGCGACCGTGCGCGATCTCGACGGTGTGTACAAGGGCCGGTGCACGGCGGCGATCGACCCGGACGGCGCGGACGTGATCGCACTGATCGTCGAATCCGAGCGCACCGGAGCCGATGCCGAGGCGCTGCTCGAGGCCCTCCGCGCCCGCGTCTGCGCCGAACTCGGCTTGGCCGCGGTCCAGGTCCACCTGGTCGCACCGCGCAGCATCCCTCGTACCAGCAGCGGCAAGCTCCAGCGGCTCGCCGCCCGCGATCTCATCCGCCGGTAATCCCGACCGAACTGGAGTCCTTCGTGCACAGCTATGACGTCTTCCGCCACTACGAGCGCCTGCATTGGAAACTGGCCGACCTCGATCTCGACGCCGTCGACAGGTCTCTGGTCCGTCCCGAGTACATCACCCTGGCCAAGAGCGCGACGATGGGCGAGTCCAACGTCATCGCCGCGGTGCACGGATTCATGAACGAGTTCGTCGACGACTACGACTTCTCCACGTTCGCGGTGGTGTGGGGATACCAGGAAGTGCAGCACCACTACGCGTTCCGGTCCTGGCTCGGCGCGCTCGGCGAGAGCGTGGACGACAAGGCCGTCGACTCGATGCGCGAGCCGTACGCGCCGGGCACCACCCCCTCGGCGACCCTGGCCACCAACATCATCTCCGAACTCACCGTCAACCACATCTACCGTGCGGTGGCGAACTGGGTCGAGGAGCCCGTGCTGAAAACATTGCTGCTCGACGCGAGTCGCGACGAGGCGGGCCACGCGCGCGAGTTCATCCACTACGCCACCGAGCGGTTGCGGCGGCGTCCGCAGGAGCTGCCCTCGGTGCTGGAGACCCTCTATGTGTACAGCTCCGAGGCCAAGATCAAGCACCCGGTCAGCACGTTCAAAGCAGGCATCAGCGAGCTCGGTGACCACGAGACCATCGACACCGGATTCGACCTGTTCCTCGAGCAGGTCGCCGCCGAGGGCGAGCTGGATGTGCTGCACGACAAGGTCCGCCGCACCTTCGGCAACATGACCGGACTGGATCTGTCCAGCAATGCCAAGGTCCGCCGGGCCCTGGCCGACGCGATCGCCTAGCGCCATGGACCGCGACAACGCCTTCGAGGACACCGTGCACAGTGGGGTCGACACCGTCCGAGTGCCCTGGTCGGTCATCCCGGACTACCACTGCTTCGGCTGCTCCCCGCACAATCCGACCGGCTTGCGCCTGCGTTTCACCCCGCATCCGGACGGGCTGCAGGCCCGATTCCGGCTCGGGCGGGAGTTCGAGTCATACCCGGGGGTCGTGCACGGTGGTTTGATTGGCGTGATCTGCGACGAGGTGATGGGCAACCTCATCGTCCTGGCTCGCCACCACCCGGCGTTCACCGTCACACAGCGCACCCGGTTTTTCACCCCGCTGCTCGTGGACCACGATTACCGCTGTATCGCAACCCTGTCCGGCGCCGCGGACGACCGCCCGATCCAGGCGGCCGCGGAGATCCGTGACGCCGACGACCTCGTGTGCGCCGGCTCCACCGCGGCCTACCAGCCGTTCGCGCTCGACGACGTGCGCCATCAGCTCATCCTCGGCGACGACGAGGTCGCCGCGCTGTCCCACGCCCTGTCCACCGGCACCGCCCTCGCACCGAATGGAGTCCGATCATGACGACCACCACCCACACCGCCGACGACATCCTGCGCACGGTCACCGGCATCGCCGCCGCCGAGACCGGCATCCCGGAGGCCGAACTGCGCCCCGAGCTGGACCTGCGCGGCATGGCGGGCGTCGATTCGGTGCGCGTGCTGCGCATGGTCGCCAAGATCGAACGCGCCTACGACATCGAGCTCGAGGACCGGGACGTGTTCGGTCTTTCCACGTTGAACGACGTCGTCACGGTGGTCGGCAAGACGCTGCGCGAGGCGGCGGCGTGACCTCCACCGACCAGACGGTCACCGCCGACACCAACCAGCACTACGACCTCGACCCCGACATCTTCGGCCAGTTCCTCGATCCGCTGCGCAAATACAGCTCCGCGCTCTACGAATCCGAGTCCGACACCCTCGAGCAGGCGCAGCGGCGCAAGCTGCGGTTCGTCGCCGACCGGCTCGGCGTCACCGGCGGCGAACGCCTGCTGGACGTGGGCTGCGGCTGGGGCTCGCTGATCCTGTTCATGGCGGCCGAATTCGGCTGTGAGACGGTGGGTATCAGCCCGGCGCCGCGCCAGCACGAGTACATCGCCGAGCAGGCGCGCGCTCGCGGGGTCGCGGATCGGGTGCACACCCGGGTGGGCCATTTCGAGCGACTGGACCTGCCGCCGCGCGGTTTCGACGCCGTGACGCTGCTCGGCTCGATCGTGCACATGCCCGATCTCGGCGCGATCTTCCGCCGCGCTCGCGCGGTGCTGCGGCGCGGCGGCACGCTGTATGTGTCGGAGAGCTGCTTCCGCAACGCGTCCGCGCGCACGGCGTTCGACGCCAAGGACGGCACCGAGTTCGTGCGCGAGGACATCTTCGGATGGGGTGATCTGCGTCCGCTCTCGGAGCTGGTGGCCGCCGCCGAGGACGCGGGGTTCTCCATCATCGCGGTGGACGATCTCACCGAGCACTACCGCCGCACCATCGAGGAGTGGATCGCCAACGTCGACGCCGCCGCCGAACGTATCGATGCGCACGGGCCCGGTTTGGCCGCGAAACTGCGGCACTACCTGGAGATCGCGAACGCCGGATGGGGATACACCACCAAGCATTACGCGCTGACCTGCCGTAACGCCCGCTGAGCCGCAGGAGCAACGAATGAACATCGAATCGGCGCTGATCCCCGTCGACGAGGTGGTCGCGGCCGTCGACGGGTTCCTGGCGGCGTCGCCTGCCACGCGGGCCTGGGACGTGGAGACCGCCTTCGACTGGTCGCGGGCCGACGCGGGCCGGCTCACCGAGGGTCAGCGGTCGGCGGTCCAGTTCGTCACCCTCATCGAGGACCACCTGCCCGGCTACTTCGACGTCTACCATCGCTACTTCCCGGTGGACGACACCGTGGGCCGGGCGGCGTTCGTCCACAACCGCGAGCTCTACCACTTCACCGTCCGCTGGGCACTGGAGGAGGACACCCACGCCCGCGCGCTGAGCCGCTACCAGGAGGCTTCCGGGATGGCCGAACGTGGCGCGCTGCGTACGGAACTGGCGATCGAAGGGCAGAAACCCTTCGACCTGCCCTACCGGCACCCGGTGCAGTTCTTCGCCTACGCGCTGGTGCAGGAGAAGGCGACGCAGATGTACTACCAGCACCTGCGCGAGGTGGTGGACGACCCGGTGCTCGGAGCTGTGCTGGCGCGGCTGTCGCGCGACGAGGCGCGGCATTTCAGTTTCATGGCCGACGTGGTCGGCCGCTACCTGCGGGTGCAGGGCGACGCGTCCGTCGAACCGATCCGCGAGGTGATCGCCATTTTCCGTATGCCTCTGGCCGACACCATGCGGGGGTACTGGCGATGGGCGTTGAAGATCGCCGACGTCGCCTCCTACGACCACACCGAGGCCTACGAGCACTTGGTGAAGGTGATCGACCGCGCGGTGGACGCCCGCAGCGATCGCCTCGACGAGTTGGTGCGCTTCATCGACGAGTGCCGATCGCTCGCCTGAACTCGAAAGCCGGAAGGCCCGGTTCCCGAGCATGTTCGGGAACCGGGCCGTCCGCCGTGCTCAGTGCTCGGGCTGCAACACCAGGATCGTGGTCGAACCGTGCGCGATCAGCTTGCCGTCCGCGTCGGTGATCCGGCCCTCCGCCGTGGCGGTGCGCCGTCCGACGTGCACCGCGCTGGCTTCGCAGATCAGCCGTGAGCCGTCCAGCGTGACCGAACGGATGAAGTTCACCTTCAGCTCCAGCGTCGTATAGGCCACGCCGTCACCGAGTTTCGTGAAGACGGCGCTACCCATCGCGGTATCCATCAAGGTGGCCAGCACACCGCCGTGCACGGTGAACATCGCGTTGATGGTGGCCGGGTTCGGGTCGAGGTAGTACCGGGTGTAGCCGTCGCCCGCGGTCTCCAGTCGAATCCCCAGAGACGCGCCGACGCCGAGATTTTCGCGAAGACCCCGCTCGAAGACCGTGGTCAGTTCGGTGACACGGGACGCCACGGTCCCGTGGGCGTGAGTGTCGATGCTGGTCATGGCTTTTCCTCCCTGGCGAACGTTGCCCAGCCATTCGACCAGCACCCGATGAACGCCACCCGGCCGCACAGCGTCGAATCACCGGTTTCGATCGGTTGATAGGACACCTTTTCGTAGCGAATCCGCGCGGCCGGCCGGATGACCCAGCCGCTGTACCCGGCGGGAGAATTCGGAAAGACGTGTGCGCGGAGTCGTGACATCACCCTTGCGGTAAGGGAAGGCGGAGTTCGGTGACGGCGATGCGGGCGGTCTCGGCGATGGCGGCGTCGACAACGGGCAGGTGCGGGTCCGCGCGGGCCGCCCGGGTGAATATCGCGACCGCTACGGGGTGCTCGCCGGGAAATTCGACGACCGCTACCTCGTTGCGGATGACCCCGATGGTTCCGGTTTTGCCTGCGACCGACACACTGCGGTAGGGGAATCCGGCGGTGACGCGGTGCGGCCAGACTTGGTGACGCATGACGGTGCGAACGAATTCGGTCCGCTCGTCGGACAGCACCGCGCCGCTCCACAGTGCGCGCAGGAGACGGGTCATCTCCTCCGGTGTCGTCGCGCTCGTGTACGACGGGTCGTACGCCGACACCGACCATGCGTCGTCGTTCTCGGCGAGCACGGCGAACGCCTCGGCGGTGGTGTGGGTGTCGGTGTCGCGGACGAGGCTGCGGTGCAGGTCGGCGGTGCCGCCTATGATCCGGGTGCGGGTGAGACCCAGATCGTCCAGCAGGCCCTCCACCGCACCGAGGCCCGTCGCGCCGAGCAGAACATCGGCCGCGGCGTTGTCGGAGACGGTCATCATCGACGTCGCGAGGTCGCGCAGGCTCATGGTCACCGGGTCGCGCATGACGGCGATGCCGGTGGGCCCCGGCGTGCAATCGGACGGTGTCACCGTCAGCCGGGTAGCAGGATTGATGCGCCCCGCGTCGACGAGGCGGCAGAACGCGACGAACAGCGGCAATTTGTACACCGACGCGAGCACCACCCGTTCGTCGCCGCCCACGGAGATCTCGGTCGCGGAGCCGTCGCACCGGCGGGCGTGCAGCCAACCGCTGCATCCCGCGTCGGCGAACACGGCGCGGATCCTGTCCTCGGCGGTGCTCATCGCAGCCGCTCCCGATACAGCACCCGGTCGACGGCATCGGCATGGGCGTCAGCACCCGGACGGTAGACGACTCGGACTCGCAGAGCGAGTGCCTGCGGCGCGATGCGCAACCAGGTCACGCCGGGCGTGGAGGACGGAGGCATGGCGGTGAACCCGAAGCTCGTTCCGGCCGCCACCGCCGCGAACACGCTCCGATCGTCGGGCGCGGGCACGGTCGGTGCGTCCAGGCCCCGCTCGCGCAACAGATCCACGAAGGTGTCGAAGGCAGGAGGGTTGGTGGCGCGCGGTGGGCAGGCGAAACTCAGTCCGGCGAGCATGGGGAAGGTGGGGCGTTCGGCGCCGGCGCTGCGATGATCCGACGGCACCACGAGCCACCGCGGGATTCTGACGACCGGGCGGACCTCGACACCGTCGACCAGCGCGGGATGCTCGACCACGGCGACGTCGCACATTCCCGAGCGCACGTCGGCGACCAGGTCGACGCTGGCGCCGACCGTCGTGGACACCGCGGTATCCGGGACTACCGCCGAGCGCAGCGCGCCCACACACGCCGTGACCACCCGGTCGGGCAACGCCGTAGTAGCGCCCCAATGCACGGCACCGTGGGCACTCGCGATGCGTTGTGCCTCGGCGAGCAGGCGCTCGGCGTCGTCCACGAGCAGCCGAGCGCGCGGGAGCAGCTGCGAACCGGCCGACGTGAGCACGGCCCCCTGCCGGGTGCGGTGGATGAGGTCGACGCCGAGATGCCGTTCGAGCCGGCGAAGTCCTTGCGACAGCGGTGGCTGGGTCATGTCCAGCGCGGCCGCCGCCCTGCCGAAGTGTCCTTCCTCCGCGATGGAGACGAAGAACCGAAGGTGGCGGATCAGGTCCATGCGGTCATTGAACCAGCGGTTTCGCCGGCATCGGTTCCGCTGTCCCACCGGGCCCTCCGACCGGCGCCGAACCGCGGGCGAACCTGCGACGATATCCAAGTCGACTCGCCCACGCCGGGGCCGGATATTGGCGTCGGCGGCGGCGTCGATGATGTGGTGCGGCGGTGAATCTTTTCGACTTTGCTCACCGTGCCCCGCTCGGTCGTCGCCGACTCCTCGCTGCTGTGGCGGTGTCCGCGCTGTCCCTCGCCACCGCCGCGTGCGGGTCCGGCGCCGATGCGCCGGCTGCCTCGAACACCACACCCGCGGCCACAGTTCCGTCGTTCGCCGAGATGGAGACGACACACTCCGCACGGCTGGGTGTGTACGCGATCGACACCGGCACCGGCCGCACCGTTGTCCATCGAGACGGGGAGAGATTCCCGATCGCCTCCACGTTCAAAGGTCTCGCGTGCGGGGCCCTTCTGCGCGACCATCCTCTGGCAACGGGTTACTTCGATCAGGTGATCCACTATTCCCGGTCCGAACTCGTCGCCAACTCGCCGGTGACCGAGAAGCACGTCGACACCGGCATGACCGTCGCCGAGCTGTGCGATGCCACGATCACCCTGTCCGACAACACCGCGGGCAACCAGCTGCTGAAGCTCCTCGGCGGCCCGGAAGGCTTCACCGCGTTCCTGCGGTCCATCGGCGACACCGCATCCCGCCTGGACCGCTGGGAGCCCGAGTTGAACACCGCCATTCCCGGCGACGAGCGGGACACCACCACAGCCGCCGCCCTCGCCACCGACTACCGCAACCTCGTCCTCGGCGACATTCTCGCCGAACCCGAGCGAGCGCGATTGAAGTCGTGGCTGGTCGCCGCCAAGACGGGGGACGCACGCATTCGTGCCGCGATACCCGCCGGCTGGACCGTCGGCGACAAGACCGGCAGCCCTGCTTACGGCGGCGCGCTCGACGTCGCGATCGCTTGGCCGCCCGGGCGCGCCCCGCTCGTCATCGCCGTGCTGTCGACGAAACTCGAGCAGAACGCCGAAGCCGACAACCCTCTGGTCGCCGAGGCGGCCCGCGCCGCGGTCGGTGCGCTCGGGTAGACGAACTGGCCGGTCGGCGGCGACCCGGCGGTGCCGTGGTCCGCCCACTCAACCCGTACCGACGTCACCGACCACTTCCGGGCGATAGCCGCCTTTCGGTTCGCTGCGGGTCTGCGGCCCTTCGAGCTGGAACCCGGCCGGCTCCCACCCCGGGCCGGATTATTCCGATGATCCGAAAGTTAAGGCGCACAACATGACCGGCGTTCGATCCGTATTCGCCGGATGCGTCTTGCCGGACATGCGCGTCATGTCCAAGCAGATCATGATCGACTGCCTCGGCCGGTACGAGGCCCCGGGAATGGACCGATCACCGACGATCGCTCAATTCTCCATCCCTGCCCTGACTGCGGCCAGCGCCTGCCAGGCGATCTCGGGGTGCTCGGTCTCGGCCGGGTCGCCGACGAACGGGTCGAGCACGACGGTGTGCGCGCCGAGTAGGCGGAGCTCGGCGAGGTCGGCGAGGATCTGGTCGATCGATCCTTCGCCGGCGTGGCGGGTCTCGTCCGGCAGCGGCTCACGGGTGCACCGGAGCATGATCCGCGGCACGAAGCCCGGGACCGGTCGGCCTTGCTCGTCGGCGGTCCGCCGGAGTCGCTCCACGGCGTCGCGCATCCACGGCATCGACTGACGCAGGGGGTGCCAGGCTGCGCCGTACCGGATCGCGCGGCGCTGGGCGGCATCGGTGAGGCCGCCGACCCAGATCGGAATGTCGCAGGCGCCGTAATCGTCGGTGTTCTGCCAAGCGGTGGTGAGGACGTCCAGCAGCTCGTCGGTCTGCTTGCCACGGCGGCGGAAGTCGAGCCCGAGGGCATCGAACTCCTGCTGGGCCCAGCCGACCCCGACGCCCAGCACGAACCGCCCCCTGCTGAGCTGGTGCAGGTTCGCCGCCATCCGGGCGACCAGCAGTGGATGCCGGTACGG
>NZ_JBHVDM010000044.1:0-53625 GCF_042802775.1 Nocardia sp. NPDC057455
CGGCGGACCAGCATGAGCGCCCCGGCGATCACGGCAGCAACCACCAAGATGGTGCCGTAATCGACCGGGGTCTCTTGCTTTCTGCACCCACGGTCGCCGTTACTCTTCGTCGTCTTCGTCAGCGCGTTGGATCGCAGCGCGCAACCATGTGAGGCGAGTGTCCAATAGCCCGATCTGGACGTAGCTGGGCACATTGTTGTCTCGCGTGAGCGAGACTGTGGATGCCCATCGTTCGCCTTCGTCGTCGATGCCGCCACGTGCCGCGATGACGGTGTAGTCCATCAGTAGGCCGGGGTCGTCATCGTCGGGGAAGTGTGCGCGCATGGCTTGTTCGATCGCTGCGGTGAGGGCTTCGTCGGCGGCTTTCTGTTCAGGGGTTCGAGGCATGCTCTGCCGCCCATTTTAGCCAGTCCGGTGCGTAACCGTGCTTGTGGTGTTCGCCGACAACCGTCACAGGCGTGGTGTTGTAGCCGAGGCCGCGAACATGGGCAAGCGCTGCATCATCCTGAGTGACATCGACCTTGCGATACGGGGCGCCGAGCTGATCAAGCTTCCGGGCGACTGCCTTGCATGGTTCACATCCCGGCTGGCTGTAGAGGGTGATTTCAGCCATCGAGCCCCCTCTTCAGCGCGTCGAGTGCTGCGGCGTATTCGCTTTGCGCGCACGCAAGTTCGTAGTTCAGGCGCTGAACCCGGAGCAAATCGTCTTTGACGCGCTCCTCTAGCTTCTCGATCGAGGTCACGGCAGTCGAACCCCCAGGTCGGGCAGCGGCGGGAGCGCGATCTCCGGCAGCGGCGGGGGAACGTAGGCGAGCGCTTCGGCAGGGATGTACGGCTCGATCTCGTCCGGCACGTAGTCACTCAGCGGCGTCGGGCGGTACGGCTCCGGGGTCACGGCGTCGACGAGCGGATCGAAGTCCTGCAACGACGGCAGCGGGCCAGGCTCCCACGCCGGCAACGAAGCGTGCGGTGCTTCCGGGATCCCGGTCGGTGTCGATTCGGGCAGCCACGGCAGCGGTGCGGGTTCCTCGATGAAGTAGTCACCGGGCGGCAGGTCGTCGGCTTCGCCAGGCGCGTACCCGTGCCAGCCCATCGCGTAACCAGCCCAACCCTGCACGAATTTCGCGGGGTCGGACCACGGCGCGGGCGAATCGCAGATGGCGTCGAATTCGTGGCAGACGCGGACCTGGTTGGGTGCTGCCGGATTCGTGCCGGGGTTGCTGGTGCCGGGGTAGATGCCGGGCAGGGAGTCGTAGACGCCGCCGGGTTGGCGTGGGTCGCCGTAGGTGATGACGCGGTCAGCGTTCGCCTGGTCAGCGAATTCGGAGCCGAGCGAATGTCCGACGACGGTCACGTGTCCGCCGGGGCATTCGGCGCGGTAGGCGTCGACGCGCTCCCGAAGTTTCGCGGTGCCCTCGGTGACGGACTGGTCCTTCGTGTACGGACCGGTGGGCCAGATCGAGGACGGGTAGTCCAGCGATTCGACCCGATAGCCTTCTGCCGCATAGTGTGCGAGCTGGTCGGCCATCAGCGTCGGCCCCCCAGCCTGTTCCAGTGCTCGCTGTCCGTTGCCTCCGACACCGATGACGATGTCGCGGCAGTCTGGTGCGGCGCTCGCGGCGGGGGCAGCGAAACCCAACGGGCCGAGGAAGGTGACGCCTGCGATGGCGCAGGTGCAGAGTGCGGTGATGCGGCCCGATCGGGTCATGGGAGCCTCCTGGAGGCTTTCAATGTTGCGTGCACGCTATGCGATAGCGTTAACACTAATTCTATGGGCGCGCGCAAACACGCTCGGGAGACGTTGAGGCCCGCCGACTCCCAGGTAGCGAAAACCGGTCGGCGGGCCAGCCGCGGCGCCGTGGGCTGCCAGCGGCTCGCCACCTAGATTCCCTACAGCCAGCTGCGGCGTGAGATCGGCGCTGGCGGCCCCGGTCGGAATGGGGCACGAGGGTGGTGGCGAAAAGGATGCGGTAGGTGTTCTCTGGGCAGCACCGCCACTACCACTGCGTTACCTCGTTGTTGGAGGTCGCACCACGCATGTACGCGTGGTTAAGTTCAGGCCGCCTCGTCGGCGGAATCTGGAGTCAGACGTTCTCGGCCGCCACGATCTCGCTGGCGCTCACAACGTCCAGCAGCACATGCACGTTCTCGATAGGATCGCCCGTCTTTCGGCAGATCCACTTCGCCATGAAGAACTTGATGTCGTCGCGCTCAGCAATATCCGCGAGCGTCTTCGTGCCGGGATGGAACACCCGCCACCCGCCATCCGGGTAGGGCGCGGCCATCACTCGGTAGTTCGGCTGATTGAACATCGTCACACCCTCGTGCCGTTTACTTCTGAAAAAGGAATCCGCAGGTCAGCGTGGCAACTATTCGGAATATCCGAATACATCGCAAAGAACTACAGGATTACCGATGACGCCGCCGTCCTCGTCACGCTCCGCCCAGTAAAGGGCTGGCGAGCCGTTCGCATCGAGATACAGGATCCAGGTCGATCCGTCGTCGCGGGAGCCTTCGATAAGCCCGGACCAGGCGCCAGTGATCGACGGGTGGTCATAGCGTTCGACGTTGATGTTCTTCAAAGGATGCTCCTGTAGTCGGGACCGGAACATCCATCCGGAGCATGAAAGATTGCGGGCCACGGGCCTCGCCGATCCGGCGAGTAATCCCGTGGCCCACTTCCAACCCCTCCGCGAAGGGGCGGCAAGCTAAGGGTGGGGAGTTTCCTAGGCTCCGACCGGGGCATGGACCGTAAGGCTATGTAGTCCCGGTGCTGCGACTTACCCGCTGAGGCATCGGTTTCCGGCCGCTAAGCCATCCCCTACCAGCCACTCGGCCGTCAGGATCCCGACATCGCACACATTCGCGGCCCGATCACGCATCAGCCGCTCACTCTGTCACCACCAGCGCAGCTAGCTAGGCCGCGCTTTGTTCCCCGACCGCGAATCGAACGCGGGACCGTCCCTTTCTATCGGGCGCTCTACCACTGAGCTATCGAGGAATCCGTTATGAAGTTTTGCAGCTAGACCCTCACGTCCTAGGAAGAGCGTCCGCATCTGGTTCCCCGCGGCCCTCAGCCGGAGCCGACTGGATTTTGGGCGCAGATACCCGACGTCAATTTCTCACAGGGACACCGTTTTGTCAACCAAAGTTGTCATTTTCCGGTCGGACTGACTGCGATTTTGCAGCATGGAAGCGCGCCAACCTGGGAAAACATCAAAGAAAGTTATTTCGGTCACATTACGTCATGCTGCCGACTGGAGAGCCTCAGGCGACATCAGTTCCTCAATGTGGTCAACCAGTTCGGGGGTCATTCGAAACCACTCCCTAGTATGGCGTGATGCTCGGAACTGGCCATGCCGCCTCTTCTCCAACTTGCGCGCCCCGAACTCGATAGCAGGAACTTCGTCATGCGCCAGATCGGACAGCCGTCGGCCCAGATTGCCTGTGTACCCGATCTTCACGTAGGCACCGAATCTGACATAGTAGACGACACTCTTTCCGAAAGCGCGGAACAGGTGCGATTGTGTCATCCGTCGGCGGTACTCCTGCTCATCCCGCTCATAGGCACAGAGAGCGCATCGCGTCACTTCCACAAGGCCATCAACCCAGAGTGTGCCGCGTTCCCCACACGCTGGGCATGACCATTTCAGACGCTCCGCGTCCGCTGGTACGACCTCGTTTACCTTCCGATCGCGTTCGAACTCGACAGCACGCAGCGTCTCGGTAGCGACATTGAAGTCCCGGATCGCCTTCTGCCAATGAAACACACACAGCCGAACGTCAGATGCGAAGGCGTCCGCTGCTTCAACCTCGCAGTCGGGCTGCCCGCAGATAACCCGCTCATACGATCGCTCAGCACCCATTTGACGTCCACGGACGACCTTATAGCCCGGCATCGCAGATTCGGTAGAAATGCCAACCCCCAGAACTGATAACTGGACCAACTATTCAATTCTATTTCGGCCGTCAAACGCCCACGGCGGATCATCGTCCGCCTCGTCGTAGCCTGCATTCGGATCCGGCAGCGGCACATACGGTTCCTCTAACGCCAACTCCAACCCCATCGCCTCACAGAACTCTTCGAGCGTCGCAAGCCCGTCCAACCGGTGGCCGATACGGAGCGCGCTCTCCAACTCCAGCGGACCCTCATCCTCCGGCCCAACCCACACCGACGCCAAACCACGCCGGTACTTCAAATGCAGATACTCGCCCTGCTCCGTCCACACATCCCACGCTGACGGCAACGCGTAGCAGGTGTGGACGGCCTTCACGATGCGCATAGTCACGACGCCTTACTCCTCACGATCCGTGTCCCCTGCTTCTCCCGCACCCGACCAACCCCGCGCGGCCCATAAAACAGGTGCTTCGGGATCTCCCCCGACTTCACCTCCGCGGCAACGTGCCCGATATGCCAGGCACCGTCGATATGCGAGCACCTGTAGCCCTGGATCTTGTCGCCGGGGAAACGACGCCGGCCCGCGGTGCGTGCGTCCTTCCGGCTCCTGTACGCCTGCTTCTGGCAGTGATGGCAGAAACCGATCGTCGGCGCATCCATGTCCGTCACGTCCGCCCCTCCCAGATGAAGCCGCCGTACACCGAGCCTTCTTGGCCGGACTCGTTGCTTCTGGTGCAGTCGTGTTCGTGGTAGGTGGCGCGTGGGCAGCGCTTGTTGCCGCAAACGGGGCACACGATCATGTGGAATCTCTGCAGCTCTCGCGCGTCCGGGTCCAGCTCCGTGACCACTCTGCGCCACTCGCTGTCGCAGTACACGCACCAACAGGTGAGCACTGGGTGCCTCCGCATCTGCACGAAGACGAATTTCGCGATCACGCCGCCTCCCCGAAGTCGAAGGCACCCTGCGCGAGACGGCTTGCGATCAGCTCGCAGTACCGCTCCTCCAGCTCGACACCTATCGCCTTGCGGCCAAGGTTGCGGGCGGCGAGGAGGGTAGAGCCGGAGCCCGCGAACGGGTCGGCCACCGTCCCCACGGTCTTCACGATCAAACGTTCCATCAACCCGACGGGTTTAGGAGTCGGATGGTCGGGGCGGTTGGATACCGGGGGTTTGTTCATGCGAATAACGGCTCCGCCGCGTTTGCCGACGAATCCGGAGCCTAGAATGTAGAACTCTTCGAACGACGAGCCCCACGGAATGGAAAGGTCACCCATACCTGGGTCGTCGCCCTTGTCCCAGATCCCAGTTTGCCGGACCCCACTCGGTTTAGGGACGCGCCAGGTCCCGAACACGATCGCGGGCCGTGTCCCCCATCGCTCCAGCGCAGTATCCCGAGCCTGTGTCGTCTTGTCCCCGGATATGGGCCGGTCCTCCCTGCCCTTCACCCACCCGGAGTTGTAGTCCATGCCGTACGGCGGGTCGGTGACGAGCACGTCCGCAGCCAGCCAGGCGGCTATCTCCAGGCAGTTCCCGTGGTAGAGCGTCACCATTTCGTCCCGGTAGTACGGTGATGGACTCACGCGGCCTCCGTCCATCCGTGGCGTGCGAGGACGCCAGCGATGTCGGGCGGCTGGAAGTCGGGGCCTTTCAGTATTTTCCCGTCTTCGCGGCGCAGCACCTTGCCGTCGACGAGCTTGCTCATGTTGCTCGCTTGAACGGTTTCGAAAATTGATCGCATGGGTAGCGCGAGTACCCCACCGAGCAGTGCACACGAAGACAGAACGATCCGCGCGTACGCGCATGTGAGCCCGTGCTCTCGCTGCTCTACCGCCGACCGCAGCAGGCGTGCTTCCGTGCGCGCCTTGTCCGGCCACACGTCCGCCCAATCAAGGTCGTACACGGGCCATCCGGGCGTGCGGTGGGTGATGTCGAACAGGTATTCGCCGTTGCCCATCTTGGAGCGTCCGCCGATACGCAACACCAGTCCTGCCGTTACGTACATGATGTCGGCTATCGCGTCGGCAACCTCGATCAGGTCGCGGGCGGTGAGGGCGTCGACGAGTTCGCTGGTTTCCTCGTCGATCAACCGCAGCGCCAACGACAGTTCGTCATCGGACACCCAGCCTGGTTGATTCAACAAGCGGACATCGCAGGCACGGTTGAAGGCCGCGACCGCATCGAACAAATTCATGCCTTCTCCCCCTTCTTGGGGTCATGGGTGGCGAGCTTCCACAGGCTCGGGATGGGCCACAGGATGACGACCCCGACGAGGGCGAGCATGAAGATGAAAGCGATGACGGCGGCGGGCAGTCCACGTCCGGCTTCTTTCACGCCCGCGATCTGCGTATCGAATGTGAGGTAGTTGTGGATGATGGTCATGGCAGCGCCTGTGACCCAAATCCAGAAGAGTGGGTTGTTCACGATCACCTCAGAAGTCGTCGTGGTCGGGGATGCCCAGGCGAAGAAGCGGCACATTGAGAGCTGCCCACAGGCGGCAAACTTGCAGCCGATCGTCGAAAGCGCCCAAGATTTGGAAGCGGTCGCGCAGGTGCGCGTTGAAAAGCTCCAGCTTCACCGTGTCGTCACGCCGCAGATCGCCCGCGCGGCGCATGTGCAACTCCGTGAACGGGATACCGTTCGCCCGCAACCACTGTTCGGTCACTGCACGAGACGAGTCGTCACGCCCGGACAGCAGCACAATCGCCGAATCGGCGGCAAGCTTCCGGATGATCTCCACCATGTGCGCAATCGGAATGTCCTCATGCACGCGCGTCAGGTCGTAGATATCGCGGTCGGGTGCTTTCCGCGCGAGCGTCCCGTCGATGTCGCAGATCCACGCCGGCGGCAGCGACTCGTCCGGCACGTACGGCACCAGCTCGGGGCCGCTCCCCGAACTGGGCGTGATGGTCGGCCATGTTTTGCGCGGGAACCGTTTCGCGATCTCCCGGATAGCGGCCTCACCCACGGTGCGTCCGCCTGCTTCACCGGAGGATTTGTCGCGGCGCACGCACTCCTCTACGTCCGTGTCGAGGTCGATCACCTCGTAGTTGACGCCGTGCTGGACCGCGAAGTCGGCCCAGCCTTCCGCCCACTTCTTCCGCAGATTCAGCGCATCCACGTAGACGTCGTAGCCGTTCTTCAACAGCTCCTCCGCCTGGGTGCGCTCGACACGGCTGATGAGCTGTTCCTGCTCGTACTCCAGGACGCCGTGTTCGGCGAACAGGGTTGCGCGGGTGTCGTCACGGGAGACGCGCGCCAGCATGGGGTTTTCGGCGCGGAGCTTCGCGTACAGTTCGGTTTTCCCTGAGCGCGGCCATCCGCGCGGGATCACGATCTTCGGGCTCGTCACAGGGTCAACGACGGGTTCAGGCAGCTTTTCCACGATCGTTCGCGCTAGTATGTCGCCGCGCTCGTATTCGAACCTGTGCGTGTGCTCGCGGTTGGTGGATCGCATCTTCGCGTCCACACGGTCACCGACGCGGTAGAAGTCGCCGCGGAACGAGCATGGCTCGTCTTTCAGCTGCTCCGCGACGTGTGTGGCCACCGCGACCACGAACGACACGTCGGTTTCCTGGCCGAGCTTCACGTCCAGTCGTTCGGGAGTGATCGTCAAGCGGGCACGCTTGTTGCTTCCGCCCCGCACCACTTCGATGTCGATCACGCCATGCGTTGTTGTCGCACGCCAAATCTCGCTCATGCCGCTACAGCGCCTTCGGCTTCGACGTCAACTGCACTGGCATCGTCGAGGGTCTTGGTTTCGTGCTGAAGGAAGATCGGCGCTTTGGCCTTGAGGATGGTCGGGATCAGCCCATCCCAGCGAACGCACACACCTTCATCGACGAGCTTCTTGGACCCCGAGAGCGGGACCGCATGCCGGTACTGCTCGAAGTAGCGGCGGTCGATCCATTCGGCGGGGTCGAAGTCCGCGTGCAGCATCTCCGCGAACACGGGCACGGTCTTCAGGCCGCGCTGCACGCAGAATTCCTCAACCTGCGGCCACGCCAGATCGGTCACAAGCCCCTGGGGGTTTACGTGCGCGACGCGGTACACGTACAGGTGCGCCTCGCCCTGCGGGACGTTGTAGGTGTAGTCCTTCTGGATCGGCGCCCCGTCCGGCGTCCACCCGATCAGTTCGCCATACACGACGAACCCTTCGGGGATCAGCCCGTCAAGCTGCTTGCCGCAGTGGGTCCAAATGTCGGTGCCGTAATGGTGGTTCTGGTTGGGGTTGTTGACGTCTTTGATGACTTTCCGCGACCCGTACACGTTGTCGTAGCCGTACTGGGTGACGGGCACTTTCAGCCACCGCTGCGCGATCTTGTCGCGCCATGTCGGCTGACGGCGGACCACGGTGTTGCCGATGCGGATGGAGGTGCCGTGCAGCTTCTGTGTGACGATGATGCGCGCGGACTGGGGGATCTTGTCTTCGTTGCCCCAGTACCGCGACGTGTCGTAGTGCTCGGGCAGGAACTTGGCGTCGACGCGCTCGAACTCTTTCGTCGCCTTCGCCATCGGATCGCGGCGGTTGCCCTGGGCTACCGGTCGCTCGTACTTGCGGCAGATTTCGTGGCCATTGAGCTGGTCGAAGGTGTCACCGACGTTCAGATCCGCAGGGTCAATCCCGGTGTAGGTGAGCGACGACAGCGGCATGAACAGTGCGTCGGAGCGATGCTTGCGCAGTTTGATCGCGCGGACGCGACGGTTGGCTTCGAGGTAGCCGTTGGCGTCCGGATCAGCGTTCAGCCCACTTTCGCGGTGCAGGTTGTTGATCCGCGCGAACTCTTCCGACAGCTGAGTTTCGGCGGTGAAGACGATGCCGACCGTGCCGGGCTGAGTGTCCTTGCTGACGATTGCCTGGAATCCGAGGAGTGGTGCGCCAACGATGTTGTCGCAGCCTTCGAGGCTGTTCAGGGTGGGGATTCGCGCGACGATGGCGGCGTAATTCGGGTTTGCGGGTGGCGCAAGCTTCATCGCTATAGCTTATAGTGCACGCTACAGCGTTGTCTACACGCCATTTGCGAGCAAGCCCAGGTCGACCACGGTCATGTTGTCGTCGAACTCCGCACCGTCACAGTCCAGGATGTGCACTTCGCTGGTGTAGCCGTCGCCGTGCAGGATCCCGGTGTGACGGCAGTGGTAGTGCCCGGAGAACACCAGCTTGGGTTGCACTTGGTCGACGATCTGCCGCAACAGATACCGATGCTGTTCGGATGCGTCGATCTCGCGTTGCGGGAAGCCGTGCGGGTTGCCTGCGATTCCGGGAATGTGGACGCCGGCCGGAACGTCGTGACAGATCATCACGTCGACAAGCCCGTCGTCGGTGGCTTTCTGGGCTTCGCGGAAGGTGATGGTTTCGCGGTCCCACCATTCGCGGCCTGGTATGCGCCACTGTCGGTCGACGGAGACTGCGCCACCCATGGCGAGGAATCGGATGCCGTTCCAACTCCAGCGGTAGCAGCGCGGCAGGTAGTAGATGTTCGGGCGCAACGGGATCGCGGTGCAGCCGTGTTCGGCTTCCCGCTTGTCGAGGTAGTCGTAGGAGTCGTGATTCCCACTGACGAACCCAAGCGTGAGTCCGGTGTCTTCGAGCGCGCGTTGCAGCGCGGCCATGTACTTCGGCGCGAAGTCGAAAGCGAAGTCGCCAACGTGCAAGATGACGTCAGCGCCTTGATCGGCGGCGTAGCGAACCGCCCGAACAGCGAAATTTCCGTTGCCGTGCCAATCCCCCGCTCCCACGACTTTGATCGGGTTGAGGGATTCCCAGGCGTCGAGTTCGCTCATGAGTTCGCCGCCCGCATCAACGGGTCTACGTGGCACGGGTCCGCCAGTTTGCACCAGCAAGCGAGGTCTTTGCCACGCAGCCAGACGGAAGCTTCGTACGCCATCGTCCAACCGGATTCGCCGACCTTGCGATGGATCAACTTCTCGTATGCGTCCACGCACTCTTGCGCGGTGAGGACATGTTCGTCGGGCAGCTCGCGGAGCCCACCCCAATCCCACAGGGTCGGGTCGGTCGCGAAGACCGATCCGACGCTGTCGCCGACGCGGAACGGGTTGCCCCAATAGCCTGGGCGACTGACGGCGACAGCGCCTTCCGGCATTCTCCAGCCGCGCTCGCGCTTGCGTTGGATTCGTTTCGGCGTCACGCCCACGTCCTCACCATGTCGCCTGGCCCGTATCGGTCGGCCATGCCCTTCAACCAGTCGCATCCGACTGGATTCATCGAGTGCACCTTCATCCATTGCGGCCAATACTCGTTCTCGCACATCCACAACATGACCGGGCGCGTGGTGTCGTCGCCGCCGAGATCATGATCGAGAGAAAGGGCTTCGAGTCGTTCGGCGCGCGCCCGCGACAGGTGCAGCCACGCGATGGCGTCGAGGCTCGTTTTCGCTAGCATCCAGCCGTCGGGCGCGGGCCGCTCATCGTCGACGAACAGCTTCACCGCCGCCCCCACCCCAGTTTGCGGATTCGGCGTGCGCGGGCAGTGACGGCGGGTTCGTATTTCCGGTAGTGGCCGCGTCGCGCAGCGTCGTCGTGCCAGCGGCAAACCCAGGACAGTGGGGTCGGGTGAGGCACTGTCGGGCAGACCCAACGCCACCCGGCGCGTCTCCGCAACATCAACCGATGCTTGTACACCTCGTGGGTGATGTTGTCGAGAACGCACGGCCAGAACACACCCGCGCAGTGCATGAACACGCCCCGTTGATGGAACCAATACCAGCGCTCGGAGACTCCCGTACGAAGTGTCATCCATTGCCCTCTTCGACTTCATTGAACCGGTAGAGACGGGTAAAGGGTTCGTCGCAGCCTTCGACGGAGAAGGCGACTTCGTAGCCGCTGGAGGACACATAGGTGACAACGCCTTCTTCGGGCTGCCGCCCGACGAGCGCCATCACCCTGTCGCCCACTTTCAGGTTTCGTTTCATTGGCTACTCCAAAACGCCAGGCGGCATCTCCGAGCCGATCATCGCCGCGAGAACCCGGTAACACTCCGGCGCCCAACTGGTTTCGCACGCCACGCACCGTGCCGACGACTGATCGGCTTGCAGCACGTACTGCCGCACCAACTCCCCGCTGCCGTCATCCACTGTCGTCGTGGTTTCCCCGCAGGCAGGACAGGCGGCGCGCAGCTCGTACGTGTGCGTGACCGCGGTAGGCAGGAGTATGTTCGCCCGTTCCACCCACACCTCAACCTGCCGCGTGTACCGCTTCAGCTCCGCGAGTTCGTGCGGCGACCACGGCCAGTCCACGAGGATGTAAAGCCTCTGCACGGTGATCGGCCGATCAGGGTAGTCGTCAGCGAGGCCGTTGATGTTCGGCCACCATCGCGCCACAGTGCGGTCGATCCGGTCCAGCAGCGAAATAGCGTCCGTCCAACCAGGTGTGCGGGAACCAGTGCCTTGCCGGCGCACGGTCTCCCCCACGCATTCCCCGTACCTGGCTTCCATCAGCTCGACGTACAGCGAGTCGCGGACGATGGGTTGCGTGCCGAAGTCGTCGCGTTCGATGCTGTCGGGGCGCAATCCGATCAGCTGGTGCACGGCGTCGGTGAATGCCGCTCGTGCGCCCGCGACTAGCTCAGTCGTGTTCTCGCTCATCAGCCCCCTCCCCTATTGCGGTGATGTCGAAGCCGGATGCTTGGATCGCTATCCGGATGAGCGCCCCAGCAAGTTCGGGCGGCAAACGGTGTTCACGGGGACGCATGTCGTTGAACGCTTGCCCGATGGCTTTGTCCTGCTCTGCACGAGCGGCAATGTCGCGCCGCAGGGCATCGAGCGGTTCGCGCAGTGCGGCGCCATGCTTTCCCAGCATTCCGGCGATGATGTCGAGCGCTGCGAGCTGGTCGGCTGCGATGTGTGCCGAGAGCGCCTGCCGCAACTGGTCGTCGGGGTCAAACATTAGAGTTGTCTCCGTCATGCTGGTGTTCTGATCGGACGCAGCGGTATTGCCGGTCGAAGACGCATTCGTCGGGGTGCAAGACGGCGAGGTACCGGGTTTCGCTGATGAACCCGCCGTTGTCGTAGTTGCGGTCAGGCATCTGCGGATTCCACGGGGTCTGGTGTGCGGAATCCGGTGTCGCCGCGGTGTTGCAGCACCCATGCTTCGATCGCGTGGCGGGCGTCGGTTTCCCAGTCGGTGCGACGTTCCCGCAAGGGCACGCCGAACCCGTATACCCGGTCGCCCTTCCATCCGGACAGGTCGAGGCGGTACGGGATACCTTTCGGCGCGTCGACGTCCACCACCCAACTCTCGATGCGCTTCTTCGCCTTCGGTCGTCCAAGCGACTGCTTCTGGAGCTTCGCTATCACTGGGTAGGTCGCTTCGGGCATGCGCACAGCGATCGCCGCGGTTTCGATGTCCTCGAACGAGAAGCGTCGCTCGCCGTACAGGATGTCGAGCGGGTTCAGTTTGAAGCTGCGCTCACGCCAGGCAGCGAATTCGCCGCGCTCCCAGCTCCCTGGGTGTGTCCAGATGTTGAGCCAGAGACGCCCGTCGTGGATGGACACTTTGAGGTCGCGGCCCTCGTACTGGTGGCGCTTCTCGCGGGTGATCCAGTCGGCGAGCTTCCAGCCTGCTTCGATTCCCCAGTAGATGCCGCTGCCGAGGATGGTGAGGTGTCCGTCGAACGGGGTTTCTGATCCGGCCGTGCCGACGTGGAAGCGGGCGGAGAAGGTCGGTTCAGGCTTCTTGACAATCGTTTCGATGTGGGCGCCAAATTCTCTGCCGTCGCTGGTTTCGTCTCGCCGCCATGACCAGAACCGCCGCTTGTGGTGGAACACGTTGGCGGAGGGGCGTTGGGCGGCTTCATCGATGACGAAGTGGTGGTAGTGCACTACTGGTCTCCGTTTTTGAGGCAGTCGGGTGCGTGCCAGAGGGTTGCGTAGGGGCCATTCACGCCGTGTGCGCCGAGCACTCGGATCGCTTCGGCAACGAACTCGGAATACTCATGCTCGAAGCGGGTTCCGCAGTCGCAGACGACAGGCCGGGCGGGCTTTGTGCGGTGTTCACGGTTCCTGCGCCACCGGTTCAGCACGTGCAGTCCTCCCAGTACAGGCCACAGGTCACGCACGCATCGGACTCGTCTAGCCAGTCGAACTCGTCGCCGGCTTCGTCCCGGTCAGCCACGTGGGCCGTACCGCAGATCGTGGATCCTGGCGAGTTCCTTGACGCGTTCTGCTGCCTTTACGGGATCGCCGTGGACGTGGATCACTGGCTGGTTCTGCTGCGCGTCTTCGAACCTGCTGCGCCACTTCCGGGCTTCCGACTTCCAGCCAGCGACGTTGATCGACAGCAGGAACCCCCAGACGCAGCCGAAAAACAGGGCAGGGTCATCGAGCGCGATACCTGCCCCCGCCGAGATTGCGAAGACGACCAGGGCTGCGAAATCGCCGCCATCGAAGTTGTCGAGACGAGGGGCGAACCACGCGCCGATTCTTTTCACTCTGTGTTCTCCAGGTCGTCGAGGAAGGATTTCACCGTGAAGTGGCGGTGCATGATGGTGTGGAGTCGACGCACCTGTAGGCGTTCTTCGTCGCTGATCCAGCGGCCTTCGTACATGAGGCAGCCGTGGGAGACGCACCAGAAACGGTGCGTGTCGGTTCGGCTATGCATCGTTGATTCCTTCGGCCGCGTAGACCAGGCGACCCAAAACAGAAGGAAGGCAAGCGAACCACGCAGCCACCACCAGAAACGCCGCCAAAACACTAATCGCAATCCGGTTCATCCGGCTCATCCTCCTGGGATTCGTAATGGTCCCGCAGGTTGTCCGGAAGAAACGGATCGTCATCCCATTCAATCGGCCCCATCAGCAACTCCTTTTGTGCTAATGCAAGCTTATCGATCAAGTCAAACGGCGATTGAAATCAGAACACGATCACGGCCGGTTCCCGCCACGGGAACTTCGGTGACTCCAGTTTCACGCCAGTCGCGAACTGGGTTTCGAGTATGCACCCGCCACCTTCGACCGGGATTTCATACTCAATCTGGACACTCAACTCAGGCGGGAACTCCGACAGCCGCGCAATCAACTCCGCGACAGTCATGCGGCCCATTCCGGCTGGTAGTCTGTATGCGCCGCCCAGAATGTTGCCAGTGCCCGCAAACTGGGTGACTGGTCCGGATGCGAGGATGGGTACTTACATTTCCCCGCCCTGATGTCGCCTTCCCCGCATCCGTCGCCGAACTCGCCGTCGAGGTTGCTGATGTTCCAGATCGCGTCATCGACCATACCTCGCAGCCCAGAAGCAATTGTCAGCACCATCGCAGGATCGAATTCCGCCATCAGTGCCGACACGTGCCCGCTTCGCACACCGCCGCCACCTGGATCGAACTGGATCGGGTCGGCGGCACCGTTCACGGTGACAACATCCCAGAAGTGATCGACCGCCCACCGTTCCGGCTCCCACGGCGGACGCTTCTCCGGATACTTCACCGTCACTTGGGGAAGCTCGGTCGCAGACTTGGCAAGATTCTCCCAGTCAGCCAGCCGCGCTTCAATGAACTCGACAATCGTCATCAGATCAGCACCATGTTCTTCCACGCGAGCCGCGCCACCACATAGGCTCCGAACAGCATCGACGCGACCGCGCACGCGCCGATAGCGAACTGCCAGCCGTCGACCTTGCCCACTGCATAGGCAGCCTGCAACGCCGCGACGAGTTGAACCGCGAACCCCGCACGCACGAACCAAGTCAGCAGAAAATGATTCACGTCGACCTACCCGTACGAGCAGTTCAGGTGCCAGCCGGGGCCACCCTCAGGCACAGTCAATTCCAGCAGTTCCACGAACCGCGCGATCTGCCCAGCCCACGCGGGATCGACGTCCAGCGGCTTCAACGGGACCGAACCCCAGTCATCCACATGCTGCACCGACGGCTTCACCCGCAACGCCCACACCGAATCCCCCTCGGACCACCCGTACGTATCGAGTTCCACCGGAATTTGCGCCAGCAACTCTCTCTTGCGGTCCCGGCTCGCCGCATACGCTTGATATGCGGCCGATGAAGACTCGTAATCCTCGATTGCCTTCTGGCGCGCTTCCAAAGCGGCCCGGAGTTCGGCGCCATCTAGCATCCAAATCGACTCGCAGTGTCTCGGGTAGTCGTCTGAGAGCGGCACTTCCTCCCAGCCGAGACGCTGAGCGAGAACGTCTTCCCACTTTTCGTCGCCATCCCACCATTCAGGCCACAGTGAATCCCATGTGTCATGGTCCGTCATGTCGCCGAGGTCGTACCCGAAGTACACGTCAGCGCTTGGGCTAGAGCCCATTCCATTCTCCCCTTTGCAGGCTGTTACTTAACCGTATCGGCGAAGTCAAACGCGGATTCGTCTAGTCGAGGTGCGCGCGGCGGACCCGCTGCAAGAAATCCTCGATTGGCGCCTCATTTGGCTCAGAAAGCAGCACCGTCTTCGCCGAATCGAACTTGGCTTCATACTCGGCGATCAACGCTTTCGCCGACGCCGCATCCGGCTCGGACACGATCCGCTGACCGAACTCGAAGAATGGGGCCGGATCGGGCACGCGGATCGGCAGCATGCCAGTCGTGTACAGCTCGAACCCCTGCCACAGAACGCGCATGGTGTGCCGGGAATGCTTCTCGCGCCGCTTATCCAACGAACCCTTGAACCCGCCGCGCTCCACGAGCCGATGAAACTGCGACACCGCGTAGCCGAAGAACGCGTTCCGTACACGCTGCGCCGCGAGGAAATTCGACCGCAGAGAAACCAGTTCCTCACCGAACTCCGTCATGTGCAGATAGTCGTCCAGCCATAGGATTTCAGATGCCGTCGGGTTGCAGGTCGACATCAGGTACAGCGCCTTACCGACCTCGTGATAGGTCGCGTCAGCGCCGTCCTTGCCGGTCTTCGTTGCCTTCTCCCGCGACAGCGGATGCAAACCGAGGAACCTGGCGGTCGGCTCGACGTAGATGCCTGTGTAGTCGATGTCGCTCTCCGGTGTGTTCAAACCGTAGGCCGTGGACCCGACGACGCCCTCCAAGAGCAGGTTCACCGCTGCTGTTCCTCGCCACGGCGCTCGAAGAAGTCAAGGATTCCGGCAATTCCGTACAGGACTCCCGCGATGATCAGGATCCCGCCGACGAACGCGAAAGGAATCCACAAGGGGGCGGTGATCCACAGCCACGACCAGTCGATGTACCCGGTGAGTTTGAGGACGAGGAGCACGAGGAACAGGGCGCCCCCGAATCCGATGCCGCTGCTGCCGGTCGACGCCGCCGTGGTGGTCTTGCTGCTAGTCATTTGGTTGCTCCGTATGGGCTGTCGGGGTGAAGGTTTCGCCAGGCACGGTTGGCGATCCGGTCGCGAGTGACGAGGCAGGGCCGTTCGCGCCCGTTCGCTGCCGCGTCGTCGATAAGCGCGTTCGCGATGGCATTCCAGATCAGCGCGTACTCCCGGTACTCCGGGTCGTGGGGGTCGATGCTCATGCCACGTCCGCTCGCCGGCGCTTCAGGAAGCGATCGCCAAACCAGTTGCATAGTGCACTATACTTCATAGTGTGAAGTATACTGCACAGCAATGCACAGTCGATCTTCCAGGGGAAGGGCGGTGTCAGAATCGCTTCCTGGCGCGCGGAATGTGCCCCAAGCATTACGCGCGTTGGCGAGCCAACGGACATCCCGGTAAGAGCAACCGTTGGGCACAGCCGCTCGATGGCACAGATCAGAAGTACTGCACGCTCTGCGATTCCGTGAAGCCACGAACTGAGTTCCGCCCAGAGCCTCGCCGCCGAGATGGCTACTACCCCCACTGCCGACCCTGCGCCAGCAAGGCCAGTAAGGCGATCAGGCAGAATAATATTGAGAGGTATCGAGAGCGTGAACGCCTCACCTACCTCTCGAAGAAGTTCAATATCACTCACGACGAGGTACGTGCCATATTCCGCAACAGCAACGGGTTGTGCGAAATATGCGGTGGTCCGCCCAATGGTCGGGGTGGTCTTCATGTCGACCACTGCCACACCACGGGGAAGATTCGCGGCCTTCTCTGCAACTCGTGCAATGTTTCCATAGGCCACTTCAGAGACGACCCCGCGATTCTTCGGCGCGCTGCGGACTACCTGGAGTTCCATCAGCAGCCACCTCTTGCCGCTTAGCTAATTCCCGTTTGGAGTAGCGATCATGAAGAATTAGGCTTCCCGCGACGCTGACATTCAACGACCACGCAGCAGGTGACGGAATCTGAATCACGTAGTGGCAGCGATCCAACACCGCGGGCGGGATGCCGTGGTCTTCGGCGCCGAGCAGGTACAGCGCTCGGTCGGGATGCTGGAATGTGGTGAGCGTTTCAGCGCGGTCGTCGAGTTCTACCCCGACTAGTGGGCAACTGCTCGGCAGATGCGCGATCAGGTCGTCGATGTCGCCGTAGTGGTGCAGAGGGATCGCGTTCGGTGCTTTGCAGGTGTCAGATGCCTGTTGTGTGTAGCGGCGGCCGACGGTGGCGAGGAACGCCGCCCCGTACGTGTGCGCGCTCCGCCACAGGGTGCCGATGTTGACCTCATGCTTGGGATGCCATACAGCCACGCCGCAGTAGCCCGCGCTCACCACGACCCCCACTGCGCAACCTCGTTCAACACTGCTTCCCATTCGTCAGGCTGGTCGTACACGTCCGGTCGGAGCGCGTACGTGATCCAACAGGCGGGGATAGGGGCGCCCGGATCGTGGCGGTACAACTGTTCGGTGTCTGCAATGTTGATCGCGAGCCGCACCCGTTCCCGCTCGGCTTTCAACTCGTTCATCAGGGCGAGGGTTCCGCCGTCCGGGCCGAGGAATTCGCGCGCCTCGTCGCTCAGATCGTCGGGGTAGTCGCCGGCCTCGTAGCTGTATGGGATCGCGCGGGCGATCTCTGTGAACAGTTCGTCACTCATGCGCTCGCTCATGCCACCATCTCCCACGCTGAGATGTCGACACGGCGGCGTTGCATCGCCACGTCGTAGCCCGCTGTCACCAACTGGCGGCGGATAGCGAGGTAGCTGATTTCGTCGGTCAACACCACGAACTCGGCGCCGTACTCGTCTCGGTACGTGATCCGGTACTGCTTCTCGGTTCGGGGCGGTTCCCCGCGGTCGGGGATGAGTGGTTCACGCATGCTCATGCGGCTCTCTGATTCAGTGGAACTCGACATCTTCGCCCGCCTCACTCGCCTCGCGGAGCCCATCAATGAACGTCTGCGTCTTCTGCCGCCAGTCGCCGATGTGCCCCCTGTCGGCTTCGGCGGGAAGTGCTGGAAGCAACTCCGTCAAGCGGTCGGCGAGCGGGTCGCAGAATCGCGTTGGGATGATGCCTTCACAGTCGGCGTGCGCGATCAGCAGCATCAGTGGGTCGGGGCTTCCATCCAGGCGGCAGGGAATCGCATCCCACTCGCCCATGATGTTCGCCGCGGTGACCAGCCCCCAGTCGATGACGGGAGTTTCGGAGCGGTAGGTTTCGCTGCCGATTATGTCGAGTTCGTAGCCCGCGACTTCGGCGAGTTTGTTCCGCCAACGGTTGAACGCCCCGTAAGCGCCATGCCAGCAACCGTGGGTGGTGTCGAGCCCCATGCTCAGTGTTCTCCTGCTTCGATTGGTTCCCCGTACCCGGCACGCCGCAACAGCACCAGGTATTCACGTATCGGCATCACCGCCAACTGCTCCCCCGCCGCGCCAACACCACGGCGTTTCACGGCGAGGAATCCGACCTCGGCGCGGGCATTCGCGGTTTGTTCCCGCAACTCGCTGATCCATTCCGACCAGCGCGGCGACTGCACGTTCTTGCATTGACTGATGACACCGGGCGCGATGCCGATCACTGGATCCAAGTGCACGTCCCCGCCGTCGCGCTCATAGCCCGCCTTGGTGCGTTCGGCGTGCGGGAAGCCTTCGGCGCGGTAGTAGTCGCGTTGCGCGCGCTCATGGTCGTCGCCTCTGCGCTTCTGCTTGCTCGTCACAGCGGCACGACCTCCGTGAAGTTCGTGCGGCGCTGGAAAGCCTTGTGGCAGAAGCGGCAGAGGATGCTTCCGTACTTGCTGATGCCGGCGTCAATGTGGTCGCAGGTGGTTTTGGTGCAGTCCACGCAGCCGAGTGCTTCCATGCATCCGTGGCTGCGCAGTCCGAACACTGCCGTGGCGCTGCATCCGTCGCATTCAGGCTCGTGGTCGAGGTGTTCGATGCTGTCCGCGCGGTGTTCAGTCAAGGTGCTCATCATTTGCCCCTCTTCTTGGCCACTCGCAGTTCAAACCGGTCACCGTTCGGCATCCGGTAGATCAGACCCTGACCCCAAGTGAGGACGATGTCGAAGCCGTTGTCGGCCAGCGTCTGCCGGATGTCGTCCATAGCGTCTGCCGCTGTGAATGGATCGGCGGTCACGGCTGCACCTCTCGGATCTCGGCGACGAAGTTCCGGACACCGCGCGGGGCAGGGTGAGCGCCCACCGCGTCGAGCGCGGCAGCGATGCTGCCGTAGAAGCCCCGATGGAAGCTGGTCTCGTTCCCTCGCTCGCGCGCGACCACGTACCCGAGCGGGGGACGTTGCCCCGCCTCCAACTCAGCGATACGGGCGCGCAGCCGCTCGTTCACGTCAAGATGTCGCATGCGCGCATCGTTCGCCTCGGCCAGGGCGGTCGTCAGCTCAGCGACGCGGTCGCGGGCATTGTCTCGTTCAACCACGATCCGCCGCGCGGACCACAGGTCGAGTTGGTCCCGACTGCATCCCAACTCATCGGCCACACGATCGAGGGTCAGGTTCGCTGCGTCCCGCTCACGCTCTAGCTTCGCGATACGGTCGGCCTGCTGGTTGATCGTGGCGGCGAAGTCCTCGTACCCGAGTGGGGGACGCTGCGCCGCCTCCAGTCGGTCGACCTTGCGCTGGAGTCGCGCCCGCTCCTTCGCCATGCGGGTCAGCTGCGATTCGTGCGCGGTCTGCATCACTTCGATTGCCTGGCGGGCCTCGTCACGTTCGGCGGCAAGCCGTCGCACCAATTCGCCCGAGTTGGCCTCGTCGATGTAGCGCTTGTCCTCGGCGAGTGTCAGTTCAGCGCCAGCCTTCCAGACGCGCAACCACCCGATCTTGTCGAGCAAGGCGGGCAGGTTTATCCCGGCCCATTCGGCGAGTTCGAATGCCCGACCTGACGACGGACACGCGTGGAAGGCGTCCAATTTCGCCCGCCCTTCGGCGATCAGGTCACGGTCGGTCACGATGTCTCCTTGACCATCTGGGTGCGCCGCCACACGGACGCCACTCCCCCATGCGATCGGGCAGTAGTAGCCCGCACGCCCGCCTTTTCGATGACGCCTTCGCGTCGGAGCCGCATCAGCATCGGCCCGAACTGGCGCGGCTCGCTCATGTCAGGCCAACCGGCCTTTTTCATCTGTGCGTAAATGTCGGCGTTGACGAACTCGGTGCCCGTGGGCAACGCGTGGATCAGCTTTTCGGCGCGCTGGATGTACACGAAATCGGGCGGGACGGCGGTGGTCACCGGTAGCCCTCCCATTTGCGGCGGACGGCTGCCCTCTCCTCGGCGCTGATGAGTTTGCGAAACAGTCGGCCGTTACGCATCCGCTCGTCGTGGGTGTGCTCCCAGTACGGTTTGCCGCAGCTATCACAGGATGTGAACGGCTGGCCGATCCATTGAAAGCCGAGGCACTTCACGCTCATGCGGCACCGTCCAGGTATTCGAGTTCCCATGTCGGATGGAAGGGCATCGGGTGCTTGTCGCCGTCGAGGCGGATACGGAGTCCGCCGCGGCGGGCGCCCGTGATGGTGCCGAGCTGCGGCGTCTCGTCGCCCGTGTACCGGATCCGGCCGCCGCGTTTCGCTGGCACGCCGTAGTTGTCGCGAACCCACTGCATGCTCACTCCGCACCGTCCTCGTCCGCGGAGTCCACGAGAACGAACCCGTTTTCCCACAGACCTTCGCGTGTGACGAGGTAAGGGATCGTGCCGTACTCGTCGCTGCGGGACTCCATGAGCCAGACCTCACCGAAAACGTACGCAGGCACCCTCCAGCGTCGGCCAGGGTGCAGGTACACCGTCTGCTCGATCGCGTGCAGTTCGCCACCGTGCTCGTTGCGGTAGACGCCGCCCTCGACCATCTCGAAGCGGGGGACCACCGTGAACTCGACAAGGATCGCGTCCGCTGCTTTCTCGAACCGGAGCCGCTGCACCTTCTCGCGGCGTTCGTCGAAGCTGTTCCACGCGTCCGGGTCGCGGTGCAAGTCCCGCTCGTCCTCGGGCCAGTCCGGGACGTAATCGCCTCTGTCGTACAGGTGCTCAGCTAGCAGGGCGGCGAGCTGGTCGCGCATGCTCATGCCGCACCCCGCTCGTAGTCGCGGATCGCCGACTCGACTCGATTCAGCGCCTCCGCATAGTTGGAGGACGCAATGTCGATCAAGGCTTCGTAGTGCCCGATCGAGTAGGGCAAGATGTGTTCCGCGACCAGCTCCCGCACATGCTGTTCACGTCCAGGCAGGACGGCGGGATGCGCGTCTTCGATCGCCCACCGCAGGTAGACGGCGGCTTTACGGAGGTCTTCCAAGCCGTTCTTCTCGCGGTGACGAAACGTGTACTTAAACGCGTTCGATGCGCAGCAGGACATGTGCCGTGTGATCGCGATGCACTCGATGGTGAAACGACCTGTCGAATAGTGCGACGGGTGGAACACTGCGTCAGCCATTGATGAACTCCCACTCGACGTAGGCGTAGCAAAACTGCGTCTTGATCGGCCCGGACATGCCGGGCGTGATGTCGCAGTCGGCCAGGAATTCCGGCATGGGTTCGACGCCGCCTTGGTCGGCGTTGTCGAACCACGACTTCATCCAGCACTCGTCGTGCGGGACGAACGGGTGCTCGTGATCACCGGGGATCCAGGACTCGCACTTGCAGTCCGGGTAGCTGTGGCACTCGGCGTCGCGGTCGCCGTGGCAGGTGAACTGGATCTTGGGATCATCCTCGTCACCCGTGATGGCGACGGTGTGCAGGTGCTCAGCCACGGTTGTTCCTCCGCGACTTCCGTGCGACCTTGTTCTTGGCGCGCCGTTTGGCTTTCACATGCTCCGGGACAGTGCCCTCGTACATGTGCCGCATACGCTGCAAACCGTGCAGGATGCCCTGCGCCATCGGGGTTTCGTACGGGTTGTCCGTCACTTCGTCGTCTCGCTAACGCTGACCTCGTTATACGTCTTGGCGAAGATGTCCGGCTTGCATGGGTAGAACTCGCCCTGGACGCCCTTGATGACCCAGTCGCCCCAAGCCGCCCGCATCACGCCTTCCAGGGTGGGGATCTCGACACCTCCGATGTCGGGGTAAGCCTTTCCTGCGTAGCCCGCTTTGTAGGCGCCGGGCCTGCCATTGACCCAGTCCGCTACCGCAGCGCAGTTGTGCGGCGTTACTTGGATCGCCTCGATCTCGACGGGCTTCTTGCGGAATCGCCGCACTGTCATTGGAATTGCCTCTCGATCGGAGTGAGTCATGCCGCCAGCTCCTGCCGCGTGTACAGGGCAAGCAGTTTGGTGGCGGGTTCTTTGTCGGGGTCGCGGTCGACGTAGACGACACCAGCCCAAATCCCTGGGACGCGGTCGTTGTAGTGGTTGGTGAGTTCGTCGTGCAGGTCCCGGCATGCTTTCCGGGCCGTTTCCGGGCATGCGGCGCACAGTCCTATCGACCGCCGATGTCGCGCAGCCCGCTCGGTCACGGATTCGTTGTCGACGCGGTAGTCCCATTGGGAGCCACGATGTTCACGCATCCATTGGTCATGTTCGTCGCTGCGGCATTTCGCGCCCGCGAACGGATCGGGGCGGCGGGTCAACGAGACATCACCGCAATGAAGGGGGCGGCGATGGCGCCGGCGAGGACGATGAAGGGGGCGGCGATGAAGCCGAGCAGGTGAAGCAGAGGTCGCCGGTCGGATGTCGGCATTGGTCCTCCGTTGGATCAAGGGTTGCGAGACCAACCGGGTTGTTGTTTACACGCTATAGCGTATCGTGCACACTACTTGATTGCAACAGGGCTGTACACGACGAAGGGGCGGGCTCGAAAGCCCGCCCCACCAGCACCAATGAGGGTTAACTAACCGGTGACTGCTGATCTTTGACGGTTTGCTTCAGCGCGCACCACGCCTCCACTGCGTCACCGATCAACTCGCGCAGCTCGTTCTCGTCGAGCGCCACCGCGACCCGCCTACCGGGATGCTCAACCACCAGCGACGCGAAACGCTCACTGTCCGGACTCGCCTGCGGCTCCACGCGCAACTCGACCGTCGAGTTCGTAGCCGTCTTGATCACGCAGCTCTCCTATCGTCCGCTCGTCGTTGTCAGCGCGTGATGCGCCAGATGAAGAACGCCAGGAACCCGAAGACGATTGCCATAGCGAGTACTTCGGCCCACGGGTTGGTGTTGGCTTCGGCAGCCTCGGCAGCGAGCAGGGCCAGGTTCATGCGATTCTCCAAGTGTTCGTGTCGGGGTTCTTGAGCCGCGCCTTCTCTGCACGGCGCTTGCGGGCTTTCTCCAACTGGTCGCGTTGCTGCGTCAGTTCGTCGATGCGTTCCGCGGGTGTGGCCTGGTCCGCGCGTTGTTTCGCGTTCGCGTGCAGGGCGTCGAGGTAGCGTTTCAACGCGGCCTCTTGCTGATCCTTCGGCGCGTAATCAAGGTTTTCGGCGAGCACTTCCAGGTGCTCGTAGTTGCGTGACGCGTACCCGCCGTAGGAGTCGCCTCTCATGCCGTCACCTCACCAATCGGCCAGTCGTCCTCGGTGAAACCAGCGGTGATCAGGTCGAATTCGTGCATGTCGTGCGCGACGAGGATGTCTTCCAGCCAGGCGACCGCGTCCCGGTTGTTGGAGGCGAACAGGCCGGCGGCTTCCTCATCCATCAAACCGAGCAGGCGGGCCGCGACGACCTCGATGTCCTCGTTTTTGCCGGTGCGGAAGTCGAGCACCTGGAAGCAGTCACGGACACCGGGATCACGCAGGAACCCGTATTCACCGTGCAGCTCGATGGTCCAGCCGGCGAGGCAGTAACGCCATTTGGATTGGTCGTGTCGGTCGGGGTTTTGCGTGACCTGTTCGTACACGCGGCGCATCAGCGGAATGTTGTGGGACATGGGGTTTCCTGGGGTTGATCGGGTCGTGGTGGTCACGCGTCGGTGGCCGGAAGTAACGCGATGAGTGCGCGGATGCGTTCGATGCGCGCCTGTTCTCGCGCCAGCCCGTCGCCGCTGTAGTACTGGAGGTGGTCGAGCCGATCGCCGAGTTCCCGGTCCAGCGCCGTGGCGAAGTCCCGCTTCTCGGCGTCCGTCAGCACACCCCAGGGGTCCGGCAGGCCGATCGGGTCATCACCCCAGGCCGCCTTGCGCGCCAACGCTGGACCGGGATTGACGATGTGGAAGTCGGCGCGGCGGTCGTAGTACGCGGCCTTGTAGAACACGCCGACTCGTTCGACACCGCGCTCATCCACGATCTTCGAGTGCATGGAATGCTCGGTCGCTTCCTTGCGCCAACCGTCGGGCAGGATGGCCCGCACGAACAGCTCATCGACCTGTTCGCCGCGCACGAACCCGAGGGCTTCGAGTTCTTCCCACGGGCCTTTGACGGGCATCTCCGTGCCGTTGACGATCTGCTGCTGTCCGGCGGCTTCCATGTCGGTGATGTACCGATCGCTGCCGTCGCTCATCGCGCCGAGCAGGTGGATGAGCGGATCGCGCTTGCTGGTGTTCTCGATCATTGGGGTTTCTCCTGTTTGCGGGTCTTGGTAGGGGCGGCGCCCGAAAGGTGTTCCCGGTCTCGGGCGCCGCGCTCCTCCTCCTCAATTGCCGTCAGCGCGCAAATCGTGGGTCGCCGCGGTCAACCTCGAAGGTCTATTGGGTGGCTATAACGGCTGCTACATCAGCGAGTTCGTCGTCTTCCACGTCGCACCACTCGTAATCGCCGTCCTCGTCGGGCTGCCAACGGACGACACCCATTTGGGTGGGGACGCCGGCTTGGACGAGGCGAACGAAGTCGAGGACAGCGAGCGCTTCGGCCAGGTTGGCGACCGATTGCGTGTAGGAGCAGCGTGGCGGGCAGGGCACGTACCAGACGCGCAGGTCGCCGGGGTTCGGGTCAGTCACCACGGCACCTCCACAAATCCGCCTACGCGGCCGATGTGGTCGATCTCGCTGAGGTCGTAGAGTTCGCCTTCGCCGTGAGGCCAAAGCGCGCGAAACGCCTGCTCGCGTCGCCACGTGCGACCTGAGTCGCCATCGTTCACGGCACGGAATGACGCGCCGTTGGGCACCTCCGCCGCCGACTTCCACGTGCGCGGCTCAGACTCACCAGCTGGCTCGTCCTCCACGGTCGACGGATCAGGGAGCGTGAGCCGCAATTGCCTAATCAGCGCAGGCACATTGACCGGCCAGTCCGGGTCTCGCTGCTGCGCCTCTTCGAGGACGCTGATGAGGCTGCGGATCCGCTTTTCGGCACCATCAGGGAGTGCGTGATACTCGGGCAGCGGCGCGGGCTCGTTGCCGTCGAGGATCTGGTAGCTGAGCCGCACTTGCACGACCTCAGCGTTCGCCTCGAACAGGTCCGCCAGTCCCCAGGTCTTGACCGCTACCTGTATCGCCCTGATCGTCCGGACGGGGTCGGTGTCGTTGTCCCACAGGTAGACGTGTGTGCCGCCCGGGAGTTCCGTCATCTTCGGGTAGCCGCAGCGCACGTCGGGAAGGTCGTTGGCGAGTTTCCCGCCGGGCAGCCGGATCGCGTACCAGATGGCTTCGTTCGTGTTCTCGGTCACTTCAATTCTCCTGGTCGCGCGCGCTGGCGGCGGTTGCCAGGCACCTCGGGTGGTAGTGGCGTGGGTTATCGAGGACCGGTTCGGCCCGTTCGTTGAGGACGTACGTGAGCACCACTTCGTCTTCGTAGGCCCAGAGGCGTCGCCCGCAGCCGTCGCAGGACGCGAATGGTTGTTCCCAGTAGCTGGTTTCTCCGTGGCTCATTAGTGGGTTCTTTCGGGTTAGGCGGTGATGGTTCCGGCGATGGCGACCATCAGCGCGAACCAGAGAGGGATGAGGGAGACGAAGAACACGAGGGCGGCGAACGCCCACCAGAACGAGCGGGACTCGCGGTTCGCCGGCGCGGTCATGCTGCACCGCCTTTGATGCCGACCGTGATCCACCAGCCGTCATTGGTCATGTCCTCTTCGACCTCGACGAGGGTGGCGGCATCGTGGTGGTCGGCGGGGTGCACTTCGTGCGCCCACCAGCCGCCCGTCGGGCACTCGATCCAGTGGATGCCGGTGCCGCAGACTGTGCAGGTAGCGGTGATCAGGTCGTCGCTCATGCCGCACCGCCGCTCTCGCCATCAATGCGATGCAGTTCGGGTGGGCGTTTCGGCCAGTCCTCGGGGCAGTGGACCTGGAACTGGTTGTCACCGATGGCGAGCACGTCACCGTGGAGAATGCGGCACGCGATGTCGCCTGAGTGGTGGCCGTACGGCTGGCCATACAGGAACGCGGTGCCGCGCTCAGTGTTGTACATGATCAGCATGTTGGTTCCGGGCGCGATTCCGACGGGCTTGGCTGTCCCGTAGTAGACGGGCGTGATGGCCCTCGTATTGCCGAGAACATCGCTGATGGACGCGAGGCGAATGGTGTGGATCATGCCGCGACCTGGGGCTGGAGTGCGTACACGAGGAACCAGGCGTTGACCTTGATGTCGATACCGGCGTCATCGTCAACGCGGGCGTCGGCGAGTATTTCGGCGATCTCCTCTGCGGCGACGCCCCAACTGAATGACGGGGTCTGCTCCGCCTCGTCGCTGCCGCGCCGCCAGTAGGTGACGTGGACGGCGGCGGGAAGGTGGCGGTGGACGTCGCACCAGGTATCGGCGAATTCGCTCGCGTCCCAGTCGATGTCGAGGTCGATGCGGTCGTCGTCTTCCGGGAGCTTGAGGTCGGCGCGAACACGGTCGATGTTGACGTAGTCGTAGATGTAGTAACCCATGTCCGGGTCCTTCCTAGGCTGCGGCGGGCTGGTCGAGGGTGATGAGGGAGGCGGGGACGGTGACCGTGATCTGGTCGGCGTCGCCGCAGGTCAGCCAGTCGACGGCTCCGATGGCGCAGTACAGGCAGTAGATGCCGCCCTCCCGTTCGGCGCCGCGCCCGTGTTCGGTGACGGTTTCGGTGAGGACGGTGGCCTGGTCTCCGCAGTCGTCGCACCGGTCGGTGAACAGCGAGTCGTTGCCGATGCGCCCGTGTACGCGGGTGTCGTGGTTGCGGAACAGGCTGCGCACCTGCTGGGTGATGTTCATGCGGCATCGACCTCGGGCGTGACCTTCCGCAGCCACTGGTCGAACTCAACCCCATGGGCGGAAGCTAAGCGCTCACACCAGCCCTTTGCGGAGTCGATCATCCCGACGGGTTCCCACCGATCAGCCTGCTCGACGGCGGCGATCAGCCGCGGAATGTATGGGTGCTCGATGTACAGCCACGGCCGGTTCGCTTGCTGCAGGATCGGCCGCAGGTCAGCAAGGTGCGGCTGGACAGTGGCATCGTCGCCTGCGGCGCGGGCAACGTCATCGAGGTTCCGCAGCGCAGGGAACAGGCTGAATGGGATCGCGTGTTCGCTCATCAGCATCACAAGCGCGGCGAGATCCTTTGTGGCGACGGCGATGGTGGCGCGATGCGCCCGTGCCCGCCAGCGCGCATCGGCGCGATCTTCGCCGCGCTTGCTCCAGCCGCACGTGCATTCGGCCTTCGCGGCCATCACGGCGACGTAGCGCCCGCACGACCCGTTCGACTTGGTCTTGTACCGCTCGCCTTCTTGCCACTCGATCGTGCGGGTGCGGTGCGCGCCGGTTCCGGTCCAGTTAGTCATGCCACGTACTCCTGCACGTTGACGCGGACCGACAGCTCTCCGGTGTGGCCGCATTCGGTGCAGCCCTGTCCGTTGCAGGCTTCGTGGATGACGGGGATCCACTCGAATCGGTCGCTCATGTCGGGCCTTTCGTTGATCCGGTGGCAGCCGGTTGTTGTGTTGAATTAACGCTACATGGTGTGGTGTGCGCTACACAAGGTGGTGCGCAAAAGCCGTCTGATAACGATCTTGCATACGCGAAACACTATTGCGTGCACTACATACTACGCGTACCGTCAGCCCTATGACTACATCCACAACGCATCACCACCCGCTGCGGGACCTCATGCACCGCGCACACCACTGGACACACCCGCGCCACCACGACGACATCCGCCGGCCCGACGACATCGGCGCCTACGCCCTCACCGGACCCGACCCGCTCGCCACCGAATGGCCTGCCACTCCCCCGCCGCCGTACCTCCAGGCGCGCGCCGAAGGGATGCCGATCGCAGCACTGAAGCTGCGCGCGACCGCGGAACTCGCCGCCGTCTTCAACTACTGACCGAGCAGGACACGACCATGAGCAAAAGCGCCCAAGACCAGCTCGCCGACGCGCTCAAGCGGGAGGGCGACCGCGAATCGTCGATCGGGTTCTACCGCGACCGATACTGGCTGCCGATCGCCAAACGCCTCATCGCCGAGGGCTGGCGTCCACCCCCGCGACGCATCGAAACCGTCCAGGAGCTGGACGCCTTGCCGATCGACTCCGTGGTGCTCGCCGTCCGGTCCCGCACGGTCTGGCAGAACCTGGCCGAGCTGGAAAGCCTCTGGGGTAATGGCAGTTCAGCGCTGACCGCTAAGACGCTGCTGCACAACTATGGCGCGGTGATCGTGCTGTGGGTGCCGTCGTGACCGAGTCGAATCGCAATGGCGCCGACCGCCGGCTCACGTTCACGCAAGACCCGTATACGCATCAGTATGTGCTGGAGTTGTCGGCTGCTACGGGGATGACGAAGGCGGACCTCTACAACACGGCGATGAAGGCGTTCGCGGTGTTGGTGGGTGCGCATCGGCGGGGTGTGGAGTTCATGATCCGCGACATCCGTTCGGGTCGGAGTGTTCACGATCCGGCGTTGAGCGTCCTGCTGGGGAATGTGTTGACGGCGTTGGCGCGGCAGGATGAGCAAGAGGGGTCGTAACCGGTTCGCAATGTAGCGTGTCGTGCACACTATTGCGTGTGGCGTACACAACATGTATGGTTCTAGATGTAGCCGGAAGCACACCAAAGGAGCCCGAGATGAACGTCACCACCTTCGCCCTCGCGCAGGGCAGCGATATCTGGCCCGGTCGCTTCACCGACATCGATGCGGCGAGGCGGTCTGCGGACTGGTGCACTGCGCATTACGCCGGTCGGGCCTTCCGCGTGATCGACGCCCGGACCGGCGAGTACGCCCCGCGCACCGACCGCGGCACCGATGTCAGCATCGGCACCGTCGATCAGTGCGGCTGGCAGGACATCCTTCTCGACGGTCTCGCGTGCGGAGCGGCTGTGCGGATCACCTCCAGCGGCAACGTGCTGCTCTCGATGCCTAGGCACGCGACGACCACGCACAGGAACGTGGAGGCTGCTCTGAATTCGTGGAACTTCGCCGGGATGCTCCGGGGCTTCAACGCCTAGTCGTTTGCGTCGCGCCCGGCGCGCCCAACTTCCCGAATGGTGGTGGCTGGTCCTGCACAACGTCGTGCAGAGGGAGACAACGGCGTCTCCCGCGAACCAGCCACCACACTCCCCGACCACTTCTCACAGATCGGAACTTTGACATGAGCAGTAAGAAGCGCACGATCGCCGTCAGCAAGGTTCAGCCCGGCGACAAGATCACCGAGAGCGGCGAGTATTTCGAAGGCGAGATCGTCGAAGCCGCACCCGAGTGGAAGTGCAACCAGGAGGGCGAGTGGGTCGAAGTGAGGCTGGTCGGCGGCAAGACGATGGATCTGGAGTCGTGGGATTCCAAAGTAACCATCATCAAGGCGTAACCCGCCGGGTCGTTAGCTCAACGGTAGAGCGCGCGGGAACAGGCGATCACCCCGCGGACGCAGGTTCGATCCCTACACGACCCACCAACCCGTTTCGTCACTAGACAGGACAGACTGATGGACACCGCAACGCCGTTCGTTCCCCCGAAGGCGCTCACTCAACTCATCGATGCCGCTATTGCGCATAAGCGGGCGTTCTCGATCGTGCATGGTGTCGACACGGGTGACTGTCCGTTCGTTCAGTTCAAAGCGGTTTGGCTTCCGGAAGGCTGCGATGTGCAGACGAAAGTCGAAATGTCTTGGCACACGCGCGGTACGGGCACGTATCGGTTTTTCTCGGGCATCGCGTGCGGGTACTGGCACGACTGGACCCGCGTGACCGCAAAGGCCGCGCTCCAGCTGATCACGGGCGAGGACTGCTTCTACCAGCGGTATGCCGCCTGATTCGCCAGCATCTCACCCCCCAAGTCACACATGTAAGGAACCACAGCATGACCGACACCCCAACCCCAACCGTCACCCGCGACGAAGCCTTACTCGCGTCGAAGGTCCTCGCGGGCATCAACAGCATGCTCGGCTATGACGCTGTCGAATGGTGGTCGCCGGATCACCTGCGGGAGTTGATCGATCGCGTACCGGGGGAGAAGGGCCGCGAGCAGATCCGCACCACGATTCGCGTGTTGCAGGCGATGCTTGCGGAGCGGGGTTATGACGATTCTGTCGGGTACGCGCCGATCGTTGTCCGTGACTGGGCGGAAGCTCTGCCACTCACCGAGGAGACCGAATAGCCATGCATCTCGAAACTGATTGCCGTCTCGCTTTCATCATCAAGTCAGAAGCCTGGTACCGGGACGTGCTGATCGACGAGCACCCCACTCTCTCCGTCATGGCTTCGTCTAGCGGTGGCGGTGTCGATTGGGAATTCTCTATCGAGGAACAGCATCTCGGATGCTGGACAACCAGGGTGCTCATCTTCGCCGATGCATACAAGGCGTTCACTCAGATGCCAGAGTTCTTCGAGACCATGGCCAAGGCCAAGCCGAGCACGTTGCGGGAGGTGATCGCGATCCTCGATGAGTTGGGCGCTGTCGATGAGACAGCGCGGATTAACCCAAACGCCCCGCGATGACTGCGCCGCCTGAGCCTGAGCGCCCGGATTTGGTTGCGTGGCGTCGCCGGCAAGCCCAGCGTTCCTCGAATGCGGCGCAACCGGTGCCGTCTGGGAAGCAGTATGAGCGGAAGCCGAAGCATGAGCAGGAACGGGAGAGGCGCGATGGGCATAGAACGTGAGAGCTCGAAGCTTGGGGCGTTGATCGAGCAACGTAAACGCCTCGACGATCTGTCTGACGCTGATGTTGTCGCCAGGGCGAAGGCGCGCGGAGAGAAGCTGGGCAAAAGCAACATCAGTCGCGTTGCGACGGGTGCTAATCCGAGTTTGAGCCGGGCCACGATTTTCGGTTTGGCAGCTGGCTTGGGGGTGACGCCCGCGACGGTTGCGAGGGCTGTTCTTGCCGATATGGGGATTGTCCTGGCCGAGCCTGACGCTGACAGCGAGGCGGCGATTCGGGCGGATCCGACGCTTCCGGGGCATGGTCGGCGTCTACTGCTGGCCATGCTCGGCGAAATCGCCGATAGACCGCCGAAACACTCACAGGAACAGGACAAGAGAGATGGATAGCAACGGGTTGCGCGACGAACTGACGCAGCTTCTGGCCGAGCATGTTGGCGACAGCGAGGTAGGTAGAGCGGTCCTGCTGTCATTGGCGCGTGACGCTGCCGACGCAGTTCTGAGTGAGTTCGCGTTGGTGAAGCTGCCGGAGATGGTGGTCGATGAGTGGGGCATGAAGTCGTGGCTTGTCGGCGGCGATTCGGAGGGGCGCCCTCGGGTTCAGATCGAGGACGACGGCCGGATCTCGATTCTGAGCGTTCCTAACCCTGCACGCGCAGTGGAGCAGGCATTGTCGCTTGCTGCCGCGTTGATCGCCGCCGCACAGCATGTACAGGAGCGAAACATCCCGCCGTGCGGCAGCGATGAGTGAGCAGCACCGCGCGCTCCACTGCCGAATTCTTCCAATCCGTCCAGGAGAAACCATGTTCCGGTCCCGGATCGTCCCTATCCTCATTGCTGCCGCGGCAGCAGTCGCCCTCGCGGCATGCACTGAGAGCGGGGGCTCCCAACCCGTGTCGACAACCACGGCAGCGCCGGCGCAGCCGGTTGCGGCGCCGACCACGAGTTTGCGGCGTGGCAGCATAACTGACGCCGACCGAGTGTTCCTGTCGCTGCTTGACGATCATTGGAAGACGGGCATCGACCGCGGACAGTTGTTCGAGGCTGGCGATAGCGCATGCAAGCAGATGCGTGCGGGTCAGAAGATGGCGTTGATCGCGATGCTGGCGGATGGGGAGGTGCAGCCCGATGGGAGTGTTCATGCGAGTGGTGACAAGCTTGGTGAGGCCGCGAATTTCATTCATGCTGCGGCGTCGGCGTATTGCCCGGATCAGCTCACGGGCGTCAACTGACTACTCGTTCCAAACGACGACAGAGCCCCGAACCAATGTGGTTCGGGGCTCTTTGGGGTAATCGTCGCGACCGCACGTGTTGGTCTGTGACGGGTTGACTGTAGCCTGTGGCTGTCGGGTCCTGTCACCGCGGGTAGCTACGATCACGCCGTGAGCGACGAACCGAAGCTATGCAGCATCTGTACCGAGCGCCCGGCTGGTCCTGGTGGCCTTCTGTGTGGAGTGTGCCGCGCCCGGATCGAGGCGTTCAACCGCGAGCATTGGGGCGGCACACTCCAGTGACGACTAGCTACTCGATGCCCAGCTTCCACAGGATGTTCCCGAGCGGGATCCGGGTGTTGCCGAAGTGGACGAGGTAGTCGCCGGGCGATGACGGTATCGCTTCGCCGTTCCATTCGCGTTGCTGCGTATGACGCTGGTAGGTGATGGGGAGCGGCGGGGATGCGCTGACGCCTTTAGCGAACAGTTCCCCGAGTTCGCCGGTGATAGTCCCGCTTAGGGCACCCGAGTGGGTGAACTCGCGCAGTTGCTCCATGGTCGTGATGTCGGTCATTGCTAAACCTCCATATAGAAGTTGCGCGCAGGCTTGACCGCATCCTAGGCGCAACGTCTGACATGTTCGAGATTGCTCGCGGCTGCTACCGTTTATGGCATCAACCAGCAGGAATAGGAGCGTTCGAGGCTATGCCGCGTGGGATGAAGCAAGCACCGGAGGACGTCGCGAAGGACGCGAACTGTACGTTCAGTGTGCGGTTCCGGCCGGAGGACTTCGCCAACCTAACCCGGTACGCCCGTCTCCGGGGTGTGTCGGTCGCGGACCAGGCTCGGGCATTCCTTCTCGACGGGTTGAAGGATGCGTTGGATCCTGCCGAGATTGAGCGGTTGATGGATGAGGAGAAGCACCGATTGCTGGCGTACGCGCGAGAACTGCGCGGCGAAGCGTAGGGCTACGATGAAGCCATGACCCCGGACGACCGTGACGAGAAGCCCGACAAGCAGGATGAGTCTGCCCGTCGTCGGCGTTTATCGTTCGCGGGGTTGATGCAGGCGGAACCTGATCTCGCGGCCCGGTCGGAGGACATCCTGTACGAGGAACGGCAGCAGCGGGGCTAGTCGCCGAACAAGACGATCCGGATCCCCGCCTTCTCCGCGCGTCGCATGCAATCCCTTGTTCCAGACCAACCGTCGCCAATGGGCCAGGCAACGCATTCGTCGGCGCCGAGATCAACCATGTGTTGATTACGCAGGGGGCCAGCCGCAGCGCATCGTCCGCCTGGTCGCCGCGGTCGGTGGCGGCAGTTCTGATCGCAGTCACGCCACCAATCCGCGGGATGTGGTTCGGCGATGATCGTGTAGTCGGGGTATCGGGCGGCGATCGTTGGTGACGTCGCCCAGGAGTGCATGATCTTGTCGAAGCCTTCGCAATGGGCGCCGTGGACCGCGATGAGCGTCGAGCCTGCTGGCAGACAGGTCAGTCTTTCGCCGAGGACGCGCCCGATAGCCCACCAGTCGGTGAGCCGGCGGGACCCTGTGCCGAGGAGACGGAAGATCACGCCGCCTCGTCCTCCACTCCGCTCCACTGCATCGCTTCGTCGTAGACGACCACATTGAGCCCGCCGAAGTCCGGTTGCGGCCACACCGGGTTGAGGTCCTTGTCCCAGTAGATGATGCGCATCTTCCGGCCGTGCCGTTTCCGTGCCCGGTACTTCATGCGCGGGAAGAACTCCGGCCACCGCGGCAACTGTCCACTGCTCATGCGGACCGCCGGTATCGGGGATCGTCGTCGAGCAGGGCTTCGTTGTGCAGGATGGTGCCAGGTTCGCCGAACTGCGCCTTCTTCACGGTCGACACAGCCTGGGCAAGTTTCGGCGCCTCGTCGGGCAGCTCATCGGTCCAGTCGCTGGTGCGCTCATCGAGGAGCCTGTTCCGGAGCCTGCCGATTCGCGCCAACGTCCACGGTTCGCCCGGTATCAGGTCGCGGACAGCATCAGCTTTGGCGGTGATCGTCCGCTCCAGTTCGGGATCGAGCTTCGCGCACTCTGCAAGAAGGTCACGGGTCACGGCGCGCAGCTTTTCGAGTTCGTCCCTGGTTTTGAGGTAGCTGTTGCGCATCTTCATGTAGTCGCGGCGCCACCATTTCGCCAGTTTCCGCAGCTTCTTCTTACTCGCCATCAGTGGCCTCCGTTTTGATGTTCATCCGACGCACGAATTCGGCGCCATCCCGCTCGACTCGCACGAACCATCCGTTGTCGTCCTGCTCGATCCACACTCGATCTCCTGGCAGGAACCCCGCATCATCCACATAGGTTGTGTCGTCTGCGTCGACTACCTGCACCGACGTGTACGACCAGTTGATCAGTGGGCGCAGATCCTGAGCGGGTGGCAGCAGCCCCCATTGGGAGTGGGTGATCAATGACGGAGCGAACGAGTCTCGCCAGCCATGCCCGTCCGAGTCGAGTGGCCGGCGAATCAACGGGAAGTCGCTCACGTCGTCTCCGTGTTCGGGTTACTGCGGGTTTCCGTGCAGCGCGGAATGGCAGGGTTTCCTGAACCAGGTTGGTCCAGCCGCTCGGACGCAGCGCGTTCCCGTTCCGCCCATTCATCCCACAGATAGACAGGCAGGCCCATACCGGAGGTTCCGTCGCGGTGGTTGCGGATCAGGTACGCGGCTTGCCGGATGCCGGCGCACTCATCGGCGAGGTTCACGTCGAGCCCCTTCAGGGAGTGGTAGTCATTGGCGTCGCCGCGGATGTACCTCGACCGCAGTTCGGCGTATGTGTCGAGCAGATCGGCGAGCACGGCTTCGATCTCTCGGACAACGTTCGGTGCGGGCTCCGCGGGCGCCTCTCCGACGATTGTGATGGGGTGCCGGTATGGGTGCGGAAACACGGGCTTACCGCACGTCGAGCAGGTGGCGGTCACGCGAACACCACCGGGAAGTCGGGATCATCAAACGGGATCGCTCGGAACAACCGCATCGCTTCGTCGCAGTACACGATTCCGCCGTTGAAGTTCGGTCTGTCGGCATCTCCGCAGCCGTGCTGGTCGACGTGCTCGTCGAACGCTTCCGTTGCAGCGCTCATATCGCTTTCGCCAGTTTCCCGATTGCGTCGGCGGTCGTGGTCGCGAGCTGTTCCAGCACCTGATGGAACCCGTGATGGTGTTCGCGGTTCATCACGAGCGCCGCGCAGTTGTGGCACACCCATGCAATGGGCGTGAACTCGGCGTCGACGGCTTCGGCTTGCTTCTTCTGGTGGGCGTCGAGCAGGGCGCCCAGGTCGTCATCGGTGCTCATTTCGTTCTCCTCCTGGGATGCCATGCGATCGGCGTCCACCAGCGCGTGTAGTTGGACAGTTCGCCGAGCGGGCCGCGTGTCTTCCACGGCAGCCACAGTTGTGTACGCGCGCCCCATGTGAGGGCGATGCAGAGCGATCCCCACGGTGTGCCGATAGTCAGCAGGGCTGGTGCATCGAACTTGCGGCAGTGCGGATCGAGGGGGCAGAAATGCACGGACCAACGGCTCACGCGGCCCGCTCCCATGTATCAGCGACGGCGTACAGCAGTTCGCGGCTTCTCTCCCGCACCTCGTCCGGCATGTCGTGCTGGTACGGGTGCTGTCCGGCGAACAAACCGGCGCCCATCAGCTCGGCCCACGTGTACGGGGCGAGACCGCTCAAGTTGACATGCCGCTCACCGGTTTTCACGTCGAGCGAGTACACGCCGGCGTCCGAGTCCCTGACGTTCGGTGCTGCGACGAGTTCGATGGTCGCTGCGTCGTCGACGCACAGCCAGTAGCGCAGCAGGTCCGCGATTGGGCCGCCCGCTACGGCGGTGACACCGTGTGCGTCAGCGTCGTGGATGAACGCGTCCCATTCGGGGATGGTCGAAACAGTCCTGGTCATGCTGCTTGCTCCATGTTGGCGTAGAACGATTCGAGGGGGCGGCCAGCGCGTTCGGCCATCTGCCGGAGAAGTAGTTGAGTGGCGTCGCGCGGCCAGTTGACGACATGCACTCGGAACATCTCCAGGTCCATGCCGCGGAGGTAGCTGTCGTCGGTGGCAACGATCGGCCGTCGGATCCCGTGCGTGCGCGCGTAGTGCTCGCCGTCGCGCTGGTCGTCGGCGATGATCAGGTCCCGCATGCAGCCTTGGCAGTACTTGTCGGACAGGTCGTGCACACGCTCATATCGGCAGTACCGGCATTCTGGGCGCCAGTTACTGTCGGTGCTGTACACCCAACGTCGGGTTGCGGTGTTCCAGCCGAATCGCCTGTAGCGGACGATGTTGTCTTGGATCGGCGCGGCGGGATCGAAATCTCGGTATCGCGTCACCGTGACCGGTGCGAAAGCATGCATCTCACGGCACCGCTCCACGTCCACGCCAGTCTGCGTTTCGCCGTGCCGTGGCCCGCCCAGGAACTCGACCTCGTTCGACCGGGGCCGCCACATCACGTCCACCAGCATCATGTAGGTCGGCGAGTCCGGCTGCTGATCTAGCATCAGGTCGGTGTGGTGGATGCGCACACCAGGGAAGTGCTGGGATGCTGCGTGTTCGAAGCGGTGGAACAGTTCGCTCTCAACAGCCGGCCTGCCCACAAGTTCGCGCGCAACGGTGGCGGTGAGGCGCATGTTCCGCAGCCGGTCGACCGTCTCCATGTCGACGATCGGGGACGGTGCAGGCCCACCTCCGCCCCGACTGCTGGAGATTCTGCCGCCGCTGTGCCAAGCCTGTGAGGGGATGCCCGCTAACGCTGCGAGCTGGACCGGCGACGCTGGCCGCTCGAATTCCCCTTCGTACGCCGACCCTGGGCACAGGACGGTCGAATCATCGTCGGCGTACCGGTATTCCTCGTCGTACACGCCACGGCGGCGCATGTCTCGCATGCGTTGGGTGATTTTCAGGCCGTGCCATTCGCCGTGGCAGTGTCGGCAGCGATCTTGGTTGACGTTGAAGTCGTAGCCGGACCGGTTGCCGTAGTTCGCGAGTTGCGTGTCTACGAGCTGGGCGATTTCAGCAACAATGTCGCGGTCAGGCATCGGCGTTCACTTCCGCGAGATACTGTTTTGCTTCCTCATGCGGGCATATCTCGCCGGGTTCGAGCGAGAGGTAGCCGTGGGCTTGGCAGCCGCCGTGATGGTCGAACCAGCAGTCATCGGGATCGACGAAATCGGCGACGAGTCGTCGTAGTTGAACGAGTTCGTCGGCCAACTGTCGGTGCACCTGGTCGAATGCGGTGTACTCGTCGTAGAGGATGTATTGCAGGCGGTCGTTGGTCAGGCGGCGGTCAGGCATTCTTCGCTCTCGTTCGTTCGGGGACCGCGTTAGGGTTTTCGACCCACGCCTTGTACTCGTTCCACGTCCATCCGAGGTACTCATAGAGCGGCAACCCGTAACCGGCACCGTTGTGCCATGCTTCTATCTCGTTGTCGATTTCGTCGTCAGTCATCGGGTTTCCTTTCGGATAACCCGGCGGAGACGAAGGTTGTACCAGCGCACGACATGCCGGAAGTCCTCTTCGAGCGCGATCGTCAACCGGTCCGACCAAAGCCATTCCTTGCAGTCGCGGCACCGGGCGATCGTGCATGGCATTCCGGTGAGGGTTGTGCACGCGAGCCAGCCGAATTCGGCGGGAGTGTGGCTACTGTTCGTCGCGCATGAATTGCGATTCGCGCTCATACGTCTATTGTCTCGCGCGAGTCAAACAGAGAATTTCAGTCGGCGCCGAGCGGCCAGCGTTCTCGGTCGGGCCAATACCAGTCACGCAGCGACCGGATATCGTCGTCGGTGACGTCCATACCGGCCATTCGCAGCATCGCCTTGTCCGTCTCGATGTCCGGGCCGGGGACAGGGTGCTCGGCGATGAAGGCCAACGCCTGCTCGTCACCATCCGTCGCTGCGGCGAATAGATCGCCGTACATCAGGACGGCCGAGAAGACGAGCGCGTTCAGCGACGGCGGCCCGAACATGGCGCGCAGGAACCCGTCTCCCACGCAGCCGTCCAACAGGTCGTTGTGGATGGGTCGTCCGCACCAGCATTGAGTCGGTACCGCGTTCACAGCACGTACGGCCGAACTGTGATCGTCAGGTCCGCGTCTTCTAACACATCCGACAGCAGTTCCGTTATCGGTGTCATGCGTCGATCCCATATCGGCCGCAGCTCGCGGGTGTCGAGTTCCCGCGGGTACGGCTCGTTCGTCCACGGACAGATACGGCGCAGGCGAACCCTCACTGCGGTTCTCCTGTCTCGGTGGGCTCGGCGCGAAACGCCCGCCGGACCTCATCTTCCGTCGGCTCATCCCCAGCAACCCGGTTGATGATGGCCATGCCCTCGCAGAATGTGCACCGGTAGGTGAACGCCTCGAAGTCGCCGATGGGTGAGCGGTCGTCCAGGGCGAAGGCGGGATGTTCGCACCCGCCCCCGGCGTAGATGGAGGCCAGGGCGCGGACCGTCGGACACGGCCACGGCATCGCGGCAGGCGCGACCGTGTCGCCGTCCCAGCATCGCGTGCAGTAGCCTTCGTCGTCCGCGTGCTCGGCGATCACCTTCCGTATCGCCTCCACCCGGTCCAGGGTGGCCTTCGGGGATTGGCGGGCGGCATGTTCCCGATCGGCGTCTCGCTCGATGGTCCCCACATAGCCGAGGCGACCGAGCGCGTGCCTGTCCTCCGCGATCTCGTGGGACGAGACGTGTATCGCTGGCGGAACGTCGACCACCCAGGTCACGCCTGCTGCCGCGCGCGCTATCCGCTCGTCCTCGGCGAGTCCAGCCCGGAGACGAGCCAACGCGTCATTCGCGCTCACGCTTCCCTCCCGAGTGCCCGTGTGAGTGCCGCGTTGATGTCATCCAGCCGCGCCTGCTTGGTTGTGATCTCCTGATCCAGCCTTGTGCACGTCTTGAACAGCTCGTCACGAAGACGTCCCAACCGCTGCACTTCCTTCCGTGTCTCCGCCTCCACCAGGGGATCCAGGTAAAGCAGGCCCTCATGGTCGTAGCCTGCGTCCGCCTTCAACCGCGTGAACTGGATTTCATCCGACGTAGCGACGAGCACGAACCCGTCGTCGTCATCCAGTTCGTCGATCGCGGCCCACAGCTTCGCCTTCAACGCTTCCTTGGTCACGCCGCATCACCCGCGTCGTCCGCAATGACTGGCACGATCTGCATGTCGGGCCGCATCATTCTCAACTCCGTAATCGGGTCGATCGAGGTGTGATCCTCCTTCGGCAGCGGCGCGACCTGCCGCGTCTCGCCGTGCTGCTGCGCGAGCCCAGCCAGCCAGTCCAGCACCTCATCCTCGGAGTTCAAGCCCTCGGGCACCTCGACGGCGGCCAGCTCGGGGAACTGCTCCCCCAGTGCGGGTGCGCACTCCTCGCAGGCGCGCGGCAACTGGTGGGTCCACAGCACGTCGCCGGTCATCCACTGGAGAATGTCGTACACGCCGCCGATGTGACGCGGGGACACCAGGACGCCAGTAGTGACGCTCAGGATGTCGCCGATGTGGAACTGTTTGGTGTTCACCGCTTCATTCCCGCCCATACCTGACGCCTCCTATCCCGAGCCGGTCCATCACGTTGTCGTGCCATTCACCGGCGCTCGCGTAGCCGTCGGCTTCGGCCTGCTGCATGGCGTCGGTGATCGGCTGCACCACATGCGTTTGGAACGCGGCAGCGTTCACCTTCTGCTGCTCGGCTTTCGCGCGCTTCGCGGCTTCCCGCTCGGCTTGGCGACGCGGTTCCTCCAGCCAGTCCACGAAGTTCTGTTCTCCGTCATCCCAACCACATCGGATGCGCGCCTCATCTTCACCGCACTCGATCACCGTGTACGCGTCGATCTCGTCGCTACAGCAGTCGCAGCCACGCGAATACGATTCGACCTCTTCCGACAGCCACACAGGCACATGCTTGTTCGCGCCGAACCTGCCCCGGATCTGGTCGGCTAGTTCCCCGACCGCTTGCGCCCGCGGCTCGTCTGTTTGTGCCGCATAGTTCGCCCATTCGTCGAACGTCGACACCGTCTGCACGGTCATTTCTTGGGTTCCTTCCAATCGGTCACGTACTGCCGCTTCAATACGGGCTTCTCGTAAACCCACGGCTCTCCACTGGCACCACACCTGTCGGCGGCCCTCACTTGCAGCCGATCCCACGACGCCGACGCCGAGTCCCGATCCGGCCACCAGCCCGGCGCATCACCGAACGCACCGAACGCCTTCCAGCGTTCCTCGGTCGGTAACATGTCGCCGAGCGCGTCGACATAGCGCTCAGCCGTTCGTGCCGCGTTATGGCGAGTCTGGCAACCATCGAACGTGGGATAGCCCCAGGATTCGCCGCAACAGCACTCATAGCCTCCGAACGCATCGGCCAAGTCGGTGCACCAATGCTCGGCGCGAATTGCAGCCGCTATCCGCCCGATCGCCTCGGTGCGGATCTCTTCTGCGTTCACCGTTCACCCCTTCTCGCATCCATCACCGGATGCGCATAGTCGGATACCTGCACAACAGTCAGAGACATGAACGGACCGCCTCAACCGCGACGGTCCACAGCAACAGAACCAGCGGCACGGTCACCACCAGCGACCACGGGCCTACATCGGCAACGACTCGCACCACCGCCCAAGGCACAGCCACGAACGTCATGATCGGCAACGTCACCGCTATGAGTGCCACGACTCCGGCACGCAGCATGCGCACCCACCGCTCCCAAACCCGACTCACACCGCCACCTCGATCAAGTTCAAGAGGCACGCCACCAGCGCACCCGCCGACATCACCAGCAGTACGAACTTCACGTCCGGATGCCGAACCACGCACGCCAACACGACGAACGCCGCAGGCAGCAACAAACACAACAAAGCGCTCTGCACGGGAGTCACGCCGCCACCGCCAAATCCGGCGCCGACTCGCCCAACGCCTGCGCGACCCGCTCCCCCAGGAACCGGGCCGCATTCACCGGGACGGCGTTCCCGATCTGCCGACGAACATCCGCATCGGATCCGATGAACCCGTAGCCGTCCGGAAAGCCCTGCGCCCGCGCCAATTCACGTGTCGTCAACCAGCGATGCCGAACACCCTCCCCAGTCACCGTCGCAACCGCGTGATGCCGGCCGCCCGCGGTGATCGTCTGCAACTGCGACCGGTCAGCTCGACGAGCTTTAGCGTTCTTCCGGTACGTCACCAAATGCGGAATGTTCAGGTCACGGATGGTGTCGATCTGCGGGGACACATACAAGCGCCGCGACACCAACTCCCCCAACCCCTCACCGGGATCCAAAATCGCGCTCGCCGGCGTCCGCGACACAGGCGGCAACGACAAATCCACGTCACCACCGCGGGTGAACACGATGAACACCCGCTTCCGCTCCTGCGCAACCGGGACCGGACCCACATCCGCGGCATCGAGGACGACGATCTGTTCCTTCAACCCGAGCAGCCGCATGCCCTGCAACAGCACCGGGAACAGCACCCACCGCAGAAACTGCGGCACGTTTTCCATGATCACGGCTTCGTAGGCGTGGATTTCCGTAGCAGCAAGGACAGCGAACGCCGTCGCACGATCAACCTTGTCCGGTGTGTCACGCTTCAGCTCATCTTCGGCACTGCCCTGCTTCGACTTCGACGCCGAGGAATGCTTCACGCACGACGGCGACGCCCACAGAATGTCCGTCCGCGGATAACTGCCGAAGTTCGTATTCGTCAAATCCGCGGTCCGATGCTCCGTCTCGGGATGGTTGAGCTGATGGGTCGCCACCGAAACCGGCCAATGGTTCGTGCTGATTCGGATGTCGAAACCGGCCTGCCGCAACCCCTCCGAGGAGCCGCCACCGCCGGCGAACAAATCCGTCACGGTCAAAGTCACCAGTCCACCCCCGAGCGCATCCAGCGACGCACGTCCGCAGCCGCGCAGTCGCAGCGGCGACCGGTGTGGCAAGTCGGGCACCGATTCGGATCGTCGTCGCGATAGGCACACAGATGCCTGTGTCGCGTGTTCGAGCAACGTTCGACCATCGTTCGCGGAGGAAGCCCGCGGGTGTCCCACGGCGCCACCGGATGGCACGCTTGAGTCCACTTGGTAATCGTCTTGCCGCAACCATCCGGGCAGGGGTACATGCTCAACTCGATTTCCTTCTCCACGCCCATTTTTGGGCGGGGCTCGTACGTTGTGTCCAAGTTCCGGTGTTCGCAGCTCTGCGTTCGATCTAGACGGCAGGAACGAGCATCCGGGGGTGAACGCAAAGGGGTTAGGCTTACAGGGACGGTCGGCGGAAACTGCGTCCGGTGTACGCAGTTTTGTTTTAGAACCACATCGCTCACGGCCCCTCCCCTTCCTCGTAATGCACCCGACCAGCGTCGAGAAGCACGCAAGCCGCCGCATACGCTCGGTCATCGCCCTGCAACATCGGCAACACGTCCGCGGCACGAAACATCGGCGGTTTCAGGTGCGGCCAGTGCCGCGCATACGCTTCGACGACACCGGTGATGGTCTTGGCGTCGTTGGGTGGTGGACCGCCCACACCTTTGCGTTTCATGCCGCCGCCCGCCTGTCGCGTGCACTGACTTCACGCACAGACCGACCGAGCAACCGCGTGATGCACGGCGCCGCGGTCTCTTGCCCGTCCTTGTTCGTGCACGTCTCACCCGCCTGCGCACCGCAGCGTTCGCACGCGTAGTTCAGTGCGCCTGTCGCGTTGTAGGCGCCCATCCGTGCCCGCCGCATCGGCTGCTGACGACCGGGCTTGCGCTCGTGGATCTGCGCGGCGACATCGAGGACAGCTGCGGGCGTGACGCGGAACCCAGCGGTCTTGTGGTGGATGTGGACGGCTTCCTCGGCGACGGCGCGATCGAGATGTCCGATCACGGTGTGCCATTCGCTGATGAGGTCGGCGGTGATTTCCCGGCAGTCGTATCCGGCGACGAGTTCGAGGACCTGGGTGGTGTCGGCGCGGTTCACGATGCGGCTCGCTTCGACTCGATCCCGAACAGGTTGGAGAGCTTGATGGTTGCGGCAATCTCGCGGCGCCGGTCGACGTGACTGATCGCAGCCTGCTTCGCTGCGGCAACCCGACCCTTGAACTCCTCCAACTCCGCAGCTGTCAAGTCGTGCTGGGCGGGTCGCTTCAACGCGACCGCCAGCGCGATGTCGCGCGACAGGCGGTGCGCTTTCTGCGGCGTGAAACCCATCTCCTGGAGAATGTGGTTCGCCATCTCCATCTCCGTGACACGCTCTTTCGGCAGGCTCGCCAGCACGTCGCGGCGCGCGGCGTGAGCGTGGCTGACGATCGCGTCCGGGGTCGGCCGGAACTGCTCAACCGGTTCGGACCGCGCTTCGGCACGCGCCTGAGCGACCTTGATGTGGTGGGCGCGGGCGTGATTCACGCCGGCGACGAGGTCTTCCGCGGACAGGCCGGACGCCTCGAAGTGGGCAGCCCATGCTGCTGCGGCAGCCGGACCTGCCTTCGGGAACCACAAGTCGTGGGCTTGGAGGTTGTCGAGGACGGCGCCGGCGGCTTCGAGGTAGTAGGTGGTCGGGGTGGTCATGCCGTGGCGCTCCATTCGGGGTCGGCGTCGATGATTTGCACCAGGGGCGGCTGGAGGGTGGCGCGTTGCTTGGCGGCCGCCTCGGCGCGGAGCTGTTCGAAGACGGCGTGCTGTTCACGCCGTTTGCGGTCGGACGCGGCTTCACGAGGGGCGGGCTGACTGCTGGTGATGGCGGTGACGTTGCGCGGCTTCGCTTTACCCAGCCAGGTGTGGAACGCGGCATCCCAGTTGACTGCGGTGCGCCCGTGGGAGAGGGCGTGGTTGCGGAACTGGTCGGCTTCGAAGTCGAGGTCGAGGGTTCCTCTGATTGCCTTCGCCCGGTGGACGTCGTTGGGATGCCAGTCTTCAGGGATCGGGTGGTCGTCGCGGACGGCGGCGTCGCGCGCGCGCGTCTCGCTCTCTCCTTCTGTTCCCCTGTTCCCCTGTTCCCCTGTTCCAGGCGCGGGGGTCACGTAAGAGTCTCGCGAGGGTGTCGCGACAGACTCGCGAATGACTGCATTTTCACTGGTAGGCAGCGGGTATCTGGCCTTGTTCGGCTTGTCAACGCGCTGATGCTTCGGCCAGCCGGTGACGTAAAAGTACGCCTTGCCGTCCACCGTGTAGCGCTGAATCAGGCCGGTTTCGGAGAACGTCTGGATGGCTTCGGAAACCCTCGCGAATGTCTCGCGAGGGTCCCGCTCCAGGTCTGCGGCGAACAGGTCTGCGCAGATTGCGGCGAGCTTGTCGAGCCCGACACCGTTGTCATCGACGTAGGACCACAGCCCGATGAACACAAGCCTGTGATGCCAGTCCAGCGCGTCGATGTCATCGGACCGCCAAAACTCGGGTTTGATACTGCGGATGCGCATTATTGGCCTGCCTCGATCTGTTCGGCGCATTCGAGGTACTCACGCGCGAACTTTGGGAGAGAGCTGACTGTGACAATCTCGGGCATCTGCTCGTGGAGCCAGCTGTAGATGAAATGGAATGACGCCCTGAAGTCGAGGCCCGATGTCTGTATCGCTCGGGTCATGTTGGCGACGAAGTCGTCATCAGATCCGTCGCCGAAGTACATATCGCCGCCGAGATCACCAAAACTAACGATCTGAAGGACGAGGATCACCGACTCTTCAGAAACCGGGGAGTTCGCCGATAGATGTTGGGCGAACTCTCGCCTGAGGCGTGCCTGTGCACGCACCCTGTTGAAGGTTTCCGTGATTGCTTCCGAGGACAGGGGGGCGCGAGTACCGCTCGTGTCGACGCAGCGAGCTTCGACTAAGCTGCGCACCAGTTTCACTGCGGGCACTCCGTCCTGCCTCACCCACTGTCCTTCGTGCGCCGCTGTGAGCCATTCGGAGATGGCGCCTTCGTTGACCTCGATAACCCCATACTGGGCTGCCACGCCAAGCACTTCGAGGATGTCGCCGCGGTTCCAAGCAGTGGAATCCTGGTGAACCTCGATCCGAACTTCGCGGCATGCCTGCTCGGCTTCTCCCGCAAGCTCGCGAGCCCGCTCCTGCGCTTGCCGGATCCGATTCCAGCAGCACTTGCAGAAGTACTTCCACTTCGCTTCGGCACCGCGGACAACTTGCATCCCCATAGCGACATCGATGAGTTCGTCAAAGTCGGAAAAGGTCAACCCAGCCGCAAGGAAGTTGTTCACCGAGTTGCCGAAGCCAGCAGGGAGGCCGAGGGGGCGACCGCCGAAGTCGTGGGATTCCCAGAGCTTTCGGAACTGGTTCAGCGTGGCCTTCTGGCTGATGTACTCCGCTTCGCGTTCCTCTGCGGCCTGTCGCATTGCGTCTTTCCAGCGCAGCGCATCTGTCGATACCTCGGCAACGAGTGCGCTATCGGGCGCGATGGAACTCTTGCCGCCATTACAATCGGCACACGCCGCAACGAGGTTCGATGGTTCGTCGCTCCCGCCGAGTGCGACGGGCACAACGTGGTCGACGGTGATTTCGACGTCCGGGGCGCTGGCACCGCAGTAGCGGCACGTATTCCCGTCTCGGCGAAGTATCTCGAACCGCAGTCGTCGTGATAGACTCATGGTGTATGGCCCCTCCAACGGGCCGTATGCCGCAAGCGCTTTGCTTGTCGGCGTCACGCACTGCAATGCGTGAGACTTTGTTCGGGCACCCTCTGGCAGCGGGTGCCCGAACTGCGTTCTAGGTCAAGATCGCTGTAGCGTTCACTTTACGCTATCGCGTCTACTTAACGCTACATCATGCGGCGCTCTTGCTCCGGCTGCCGCGTTTGACCCGCTGCCGCTCGGTTGCTGCGCGATGGCAGGTGCGGCATTGCCTGTTGCCGCGGTTGTCGCGGAAGGTGTTCGCCGGCGTGTACGGGTGGTTGTTGACGCAGACGGGTCGCTCGGTGAGTTTGATGCCTGCTGCGGCCCAGTCCGGTTGTGCGCGGGGGTCGTCGATGTCGATTCCGTCCCAGGCGAGGGGTGGGACGTGGCCGCTTCTTTTGGCGACGAGGATGCTGCGGGAGCTGGGTCCTGGCGTGCCGGACAGCTCGTTGTAAAGGTCCTGGATCCGCGCCCACAGCCCGTAGGTCATTGTCGGTTTGCCGATGGCAAGGTTGAGCACGCAGCGGTCCCGTTGCCCGAGGCGGTGAGCCAGATCGTTGGTCGGCCAGCCGATGGCGTTGAGCGCTCTCACTCTGCGACGTGCGCCGATTGTGAGCACGGTCCCTTGGTTGGGGTGTGGGCGGTGGTCGACGGTGAAGATGCGCGCGGCTACATCGAATCGGGTATGGACAGTGTTGCGCTGTTCGATGAAATTGAGGCATGTGGGGGTGACGCCTGCGGCTCGGGCGATCATATGGTTGGTGAGTCCGAGTGCGTGGAGTTCGTCGAGTCGTTTGCGAACGCGGTCGATAGGGACGGTGGTTGCTTGTCCTCGACCTACTCGAAGGTCGTAGAGCTTCTTCGCTTTGGGCGTGCGGGTCATGCTGCTTCCTTGCGGAGCTTGCGCCGGTGGCGGACGAGGGCTTGGTCTGCGGCGTCGATGCTGAGGTTGAGTGCTTTGGCGACTTGGGTTCGGTTCCAGTTGTTCGCGACGGCGTGATCGAGAGCGGCGGTTCGTTCGGCTTTCGGGATGTCGCCTTTGTGTTCGCAGCGCAGGATCCGGGCTAACAGGACGTCGTCGACCGCTTTGGCGCCGATCTCCTCCCCCATGTCCGGTTGATGGTCGGGGTGGTCGATATCCAGCCCTTCCCATGCGAGCGGCGGGGCGAAGCCCCGCTCTTTCGCCCGGTGAATAGTCAGTGCGGAGTCCCCCTGTGTGCCTGACAGTCGCTCGTACACGGCGGCGACTGCTTCCCACACCTCGTAGTGAACTTTCCCGTAGCGGCTGTAGGCCGACACGGCGCTTGCGCTGACACCAAGTTCCGCACCGATTCGGATGTGCGTCCACCCGATTGCTTGAAGCGCGTGGATGCGTCGGCGCACGCCGATCGCTGGTACCCGCTGCCCCGTTTGCCGCGGGACTGGCTTATGCGTTACAGCCATGATGCGGCTCGCGGCATCGATCTTCGATCCCCCGTACATGCCGAGGGATATCTGCCGGACAGTGGAGAGTCCGACGCCGGCGGCGGAAGCAATCGAATGCAGGGTGAAACCGATGCTGAGCAGGTAGTGGATGTGCTTTCGGATCGGTTCGGCATCCACATAGGTGGGGAGACCGCGGGCGGCGCGGAGTTGGCGCACCTTCTCTCTGCGGTAGCGGCCGAGGTTGGGGATTGTGCTGGCACGGGCGCCTTGCATCTGGGCTCGGCTGCGGAGAGGTTGAAACGGCTTGGTAGTCGAGTCGTTGTTGCTCACGCTGCTTGCGCTTTCTCAGCTCTTTGAATGGGCCAGTCGGTCCGGACATCAGCGAACGGCCGGTCGTTGCGGCGGAGGTAGTCGATGAACCGGTAGGCGTCTTCGCGGTACCACTCCGCCTGCTTCGTCATGAGTTCGCTGGCAGTGAGTGTGGCGAGGTGTGGATAGACGTGCGGAAGCTTCCATGCCAGCCTGGCTGCGGCGAGTGCATCAGCTTCGGCGTCATGCGCGTCATCAAGGCGCATCCCGTAGTGGATGCACACCGCGGAGAGCTTGCGTTGCCCCGAACCTTTCCGGTAGCGGTCGTACTGCTTGTCGATGACGAATCCGTCGAGTACGGCGCCGGTCACCGCGAACTCTGGAGCGTGGGCGGCGAGCACGCTGAAGTCGAAGCTGCCGTTGTAGACGGCTACGCAGCGTTGGACGCGCCAGCAGGCCGCGAGTTCGTTTGCAACCTCGGCGACGACCTCGTCGTGCGGGCGCCCATGCTTCTGTACGTATTCGTCAGTGAAGCCATGGATTTTTGTGGCTTCCTCGGGGATGGGGACACCGGGGTTCGCGATGTAGTTACGCGCCCGAACATCCCCGCCGTCGACTCGGAGGACACACGCCGACACGATCCGCGCTGTGAACGGGTCCGCGGAAGTGGTCTCCAGATCGAAGGCTGCAAGGGGCAGCTCTGTCCAACTAGTCACGCTGCTTCTCCGAGGCTTCGAGGATGGTTTGTCCGGGTTTGATGTAGACGGCTCGCAGGTTGCTTTGCCGATTTGCGGCGCGTAGAGCTTCCAGCTCGTTGTCCGCGAAGAAGGCGACCTCGTAGCAGTCGCCTCCTTCGCCGTCCCGGTCACCCTGGACCGGGTAAACGAGCCACGCCCCTTCGTCCAGCGGCGTAGCCATCGGTTACACCTCCGGATCCGGCGGGAACATGCCGCCGTCACTAGTCGGCGGAACATCCTCGTAGTAGTCCTCGGGCGCATCCTTGACGTCGGCGGCTTCGACGTCGATCACCTGGGCATCGACATGGATGGGGCGGTCGATGCCGTCTGGGGTGAGGTCGATGCGGACGGCTTCGTCGGCTTCGATCGCGCGGGCGAATTCGGTGGACTTCGGCATCCACTTGGCAAGCTGCCGGACACAGGTCTTGTGGGCCATGCCTTCGAAGTTGTCGATCCATGGCCCGAACACCTTGCCTTCGCGGTTGCGGGCTTTGGCGTGCTTGTCGCGGTAGGCGATCATCTCGTCGTAGTTCATGACGATGAACGCGTGACCGCCAGTGGTGAACTTAGCGATGGCGTAGAACGCGATCATGTCGCCACGTTCGCCGTGAAGGACTGGCTTGTGGACGAGCGCGTCCGCCAGTCCGTAGTCGACATCGAAGGTATCGTTTTCGTACACGGTGCGGGCGATCAGCGACGAGATCTTGCCCGAGCGGTGCGCCAACTCGACCAGCCCCTGATAGCCAACCACCAGTTGAGCGCGCTGCCTGCGCGCTTTCCCGTCCCAAAACGGCAGCAGCCATGCGTGGCCGAGCACGCTCGGACGCAACCCCAGTTGAGCGCAGGTCATCAGTCCGCCCAACACGCTGTCTCGGTCGCACTCCAGCAGTTTCGGGTTCTGCTTCAACACAGTGAGGGCGTCTCGGACGAGCTGCGCGGCCTCGGCGCCGCGAGGCATGGCGAGCGCGAACTGCTTCTCCATGCCTTTCACGTCGTCGAACAGGGTCTTCGGCTTCTGCTGCGCGGGCGCCGTGCCATTCTGTTCGATGCGGTCTACAAGGTTGCGGGCCATCAGGCCACCTCTTTCAGGTCAAGGGATTTCGACTGGTAGCGGTCGTAGATATCGGGGTGGTCTTCGCGCAGAGCGGCGGTGTCGAGCGCGGCGCGAGTGAGGTATTGGGCGTACAGGTCCGGCTCGGCCTCACGGAACACGCGGGTCCGGAACTGGGAGCCCTTCAACCTCACCCATTCGGTGTCACCAACCAACAACCGGTGGTGCCCGTCCATGAGTGCCCGGATCTGGTTGCCGGCGGCGTCTTTCCGCCGCTTCGCTGCGGTCTCTGCTTCCTGCGCGGCCCGGTATTCGGCGTGCAGGCTGCCGATCTGCTGTCGGGTGACGTGCAGGTCTCCCCCGACGTAGGGATGCAGTCGCTCGACGGCTTCGCGGTCGGCGGATGTGCCTCCGATGGGTGGTTCTTTGTCGGCTTCGACGTGGTCGTGCCAGAACCGGTCGACGGTGTCGAGGATGAGTTCGATCAGCCGTTCGTTGCGGTCGATGCGTTGAACTTCGAGGCGGTTGCCGCCGATCAGTCCTGCCGCGTATGCGTGGGTTGCTCCGGTGACGTACATGCCGTGGTGCAGTTGCAATTCGGCGTGGTCGGGGATTTGATCGTCCCAGTGCGAAGCCATGAACCAGGCGGTGTTCTTGCACTCCAACAGGCCGCCGTCAGATAGCAGCCCATCGGGCGAATACAGCATGTAGGGGCGTTCGATCGACTGGAGCGTGCCGGGGGTTTCGGCTTCCAAGTTGAGGCGTGCGCATGCGACGCGTCGGATGGCGGGTTCGATTTCGCGGCCCCAGAACATGGCTTCGGTGTCGAGGCCTTGGTCGGCGGGGACGCGGCGGGTCTTCCGCAGCCAGATGGACCAGGCGGAGTCCCAGTCGACGAGTCCGAGCAGGCCGGAGATTTCCGAACTGCCGATGCCCTGGAGGCGGGCGTCGAGCCATTCAGGGCTGCCGTGCCTTGTAGGCGGCAGTTCCCGGTAGAGCTTGGTCATCGGATCCTCCAGGCGAGAAGTGCTGTGCCCCAGTCGATGACGGTGGCCAGTGCGCCGATGCCGAGTCCGAATAGAAGGCAGATCGCGTAGGCGACGAGCTTGTCGATGAAGCTGTGGCGTGGGGTCGTATGATTGGTGTTGGACACCACGGTTCCTTTCGTTGACGTGGGGTCTTGGCCCGTTCCCCATGGCAGTGGGGGCGGGCCTTCTGCTTTCGGGACGATCGCCGCTGCGCAGCGTTTCGTTCACGTTGCAGTGTGTTGTATACGCTATATCGTAGCGCGCGCACATTCACTTGACAAGCAGCGCGGTCAAGGCGCTGCGGTCATCTAGCGGGCAATACCATGTCCACCGCGCGCTACTACTTGCGACCTGCGTCGATCTGGTAAACCATGATGTACATCACTTATTAGTGTGTACTTAGCTGTTTCGCGTTGCCCATACACGGGATACCATCAAGAAATTGGACGCACACCTACCCGCCAGTAGGGAGCGACATCAGGAAGGCAACCCCCCTTGACTCCACCAACCGAAACGCCCACGTCCTGGTGGCGATACATCCAGGACCTGATGAACATCCACGAACCCCCACTCAACAAACGCACCCTCGCCCACGCACTCGGCCTCACCCCCAGTAGCGTCGGACACTGGGAAAAAGGCTCACAACCCCGAATCGACGCGATCCACGCCATCGTCAACCACTTCGGCCGCCCCATCAGCGAAGTGTTCATCAAAGCCGGATACGCGACCCCAGAGCAGCTCAAAGTCACCGCGCCGCCGATCGACGCGCACAGAAACCTCAAGAAGTCCGAAGTCCTCGCCTGGCTCGAAGAACGCATCCCCGACGAACCAGTGGACCACGACGACGTGGCGTCGCTACGTTCGGTCGACGAAGACGATGACGACGGCACGGCGAAGGCCGGCAAGAAGGGCCGCGAGCCGCGCACCACGCGCATGGCACGGAAGCCTAATCCGTAGAGAGCGCACTCTCCTCATGCACACACGAAGGTGGCTGCTTCCCTCGCAAGGGGAGCAGCCACCTTCGTGTATGGATTCTTACGCGGCGGGTTCGAGGTCTGCGACCAGTGGCGCATGTTCATGATTCGAGCCCTCCGCGGCCAAAATCATCTTCACCTCGACGCTCAGACAGCAATCCCAGTAGCCACCCTCACCATCTTCGTGGCGGCTCCAGAGGTTCGTTTCACAGGGGCCGTTACGCCAGGCCTCGCATCCTGCGCCACGCAAGTCGTTGCAGTCGTCGTCGCTGACTCCCTCGTAGGGCCATATCTCGATGAGGCCGGTGTCGGCGACAGACACGCGACCGATGTCCTTCCATAGCTCTCCGTTGGCGTCGATCCAATAGGAGGGAGCGCCCTGTGGTTCGCGCATGATGATCCGAAGGCAGCCAAGTTCGGCGATGGTCGCGTCTGATGTACGCGTCACCTTGAAGACTTGGTGGTCGGGGGGTTTTGACATGGTTTTTCCTATGTACGGAGATACCGGGGTGTGATCATCCCCTCGTGCAAGATCAACAGAGGGGGTTGCGGACCGCTTGCACTCGGGGCGTTGGCTCGGCCGAGGCGCGGGTGGTCCGAGGTGAATAAACCGGAATCGGTGGGTGCTGTACCGATGCTGGTTGTCAACCTAGGTCGTAGATGTCCGCGCTGGCGGTGAGTGCTCGTTGGTCCGCTGCGGTCTGCGGTGAGCTGCGATTTCCATATGCCCCTGCTTCATCTATGGAAGGTGTGCCGCGGCGGCTGTCCCTCCCCGACGTCGGGCCTGGCTTGCGCGGAATATAACGGATTGTGATCATTTAGTTCGTCTGAGATGCACTTTAGTACCCGAAATCCGGGTACCGCAAGGTCTGTTGGCCACAAGTTTGCAGAATCTTTAACGACCGAGTCTTGCCTGAGCGCGGCCCCGACTTCATGGGGTGTAATTGGGTGTGGACCGGCAAGAGCAGCTGCTTAACCGTGCGCTCGCGCGCGTCATCGCCGAGCGAAGATCCGACCTGGGCATGACCCAGGCAGATGTGTGGACCGCAGCCGGCTTCTCGAAGACCCCGTACCGAGACCGCGAGCAGGGGAAGACGGCGTGGCAGCCCGACGACCTCCTTGGTGTCGCCAGAGTGCTTGGCACCCACGCGTGGAAGCTCATGAAGGTTGCAGAGGAACGCGTGGCGAGAGATCCATCCTTCGGGCAGGACCGTGCGGCTGCCGAACTGGACGGTGCACTTGGCTTGACCGAATGATCTCGGTTTAGCAAATATTGCGCACCAGGTCGGAAACCGGTCATAGAGTGCAAATGTGCTCGCCGTGATCATCTTGTTGTTCGCCGTAGCATTCGCCCGGTTGAGCATCTGGCGGTCACGGCCGAAGTCGCGCCTGTTCACGCTTGCTCTGTTCAGTTTGGGTGCCTCCTATACCTTGTCGCTGGCTATGCTCGGTGACCGGCGTATCGATCCGGCGCTCGCGGGCTGTGTGGGCGAGAACGTTTCTGATCTTGTGCACACGCTGCTGTTGGTTGCTGCCTGCTATCTGTTCGGGTTGATTTTTGTGCGTGTGCTGTCCGAGAAGCATTTCCGTTTGGTATGGACTTGCTATTACATTGTCACGTCGACCGGTTTGGTTGTTACGTCACGTTTCGGTGACGCCGTGAAGTTGCCGGTAGACGACGAGTTCGAGCTTCAAGACCCCTGGACCGGGGTCTACCTGTGGACCTTCCTCCTGTTCCTCGCGGCAACATGTTTGCTTATCTTCGTCGGCACCGCGAAAGTGTGGCGGCGTGCTCGTCGGACGAATCGGCGCGTGTATATCGGGCTTGTCGCCTCTGGCGCGGTCGGAGTGGTGTACGCGATGTTTGCTGGGGTCTGGCTGGTCCTTGATCCGACTGTGATGGCGGAGCATCACGGCATCATCATCACTGTTGCCGCCGTGCCGATCTTGGGTGGTTTGGCGTTCGCGGGCCTGTACGGGGTGGCGGCTTCGTGGCTGGCCGGGAGGGTCGCGGAGCCGTCCCCGCAAGCGCTTCCGGAAGGCGTCCCAGACCCTCCCGAATCCAGGGGGCAAGCGGGGGGTTGAGTCCAACTTTGAGTGTCACTTTGAGCGGAAAAGTGCGGGGGGACGCGGTGGCAAGCGGGGGGTTCAAGGGGGTTCTAGACTCGGCAAACCCGCTGCTCAGAAGGCGTTTTTCACACCCTTTTCGCAGGTGGGCAAAAGCTCCCGTCGAGACTTCGCCATCTCTGCAC